>JAJFLL010000100.1 GCA_021772695.1 Deltaproteobacteria bacterium | reverse complement strand
ATTTCCGAAAGCCTGAATAAGGATAATTTTCTAGGTTACTTCCATGACGCCCAGGCAAAAAAAGAGGAAGCCCTAACCAGCTTTAAATTGGGCATCATCGAGTTAGAAGATCGTGCCAAGGTCGAAAGTCTGTTTTGGAATATCTGCCGGCGCATCATCGGCTTTCAACAAGAGGCCGCCCATAAGCCCGAAGATACCAGCGGCCTAGAGACCTTGATGGCCGATCAATATCTAGCCAATTTCAGCTTATTCCAATCGGCTCCCGATCATTGGGCCTTTGACCAGTTATTTCCCATTATTCCCGTACATCGACTCAATGAAAAACCCGACAACAAAACCACCATTGTCGACATCACCTGTGACAGTGACGGAAAAATCGATCGCTTCATCGATTTGGTAGACATTCAGGAAACCTTGCCCTTGCACGAGTTAAATCCAGGCGAAAATTATTTCTTGGGCATGTTTTTAATCGGCGGGTATCAGGACATCATGGGCGACATGCACAATCTATTTGGCAGGGTCAATGAGGTCCACGTCTTCTGTGATGACGAAGATCCCGAGGACTATTATCTCGAAGAAGTATTACCCGGAGATACCGTGAAACAAGTATTGTCCCGGCTGCAATATTCACCTGCCGAATTGGTGAAGACGCTAAAGGTCGCCATCGATAAGCGGGTACGAGAAGGTAACATCAAACCCAAGGAAGGAGTCGGCCTCATCGCCTTTTATACGGAGTTGATGAACGGCTATACCTACCTACGCACCGAGGGCTTGGGGTCCGAATAATTCCCCCTCAAACCACAGCATTCACCAACCCTTTTTTTTTCGCTGACACCTAACCGGCACAGTCCTAGTCAATTCGCAGCTGGGCAATGGCCGTTTGGGTGGTTTCCTTAGGCATAAAAATATTGCCCAAAACCAAATAGATCCCCAGGCCGGCGAAAACATCGATCACATAATGTTGCCGAATCAATATAGTCGACATGGCAATCAAAACCGCGATGCCAAAAAACCATGGCGCCCATTCACGGCGATACAACCAAACCATACGTGCACTCATGAAGGCGCCGGCCACGTGCAAGGAAGGCAGGCAATTATATGGAGGATTGTCGGCCCAGTAGAAAAAGCGCACCAACTGTTCAAAAATCCCGTAGGGTGGATTTAATTCGGGCCGGAGCTGAAATTCTACGGGATATAAAACATAACATACCAAGCAAGTCAGCCCCATGGCCAAAAAGGCCTTAAAGGCCCCCTTCAGTAGGGGATACGAAGGCCAACAAATGTAAAAACAGATGACAGGGAATACGTATACTAAGGCGTAAAAAACGGAAAAGAATGGAATAAAGGGAATTTGTTCGTCGATGGTCCAGGCGACCTGGTGACTGTAACCAAGGTTAGCCACATAGCGATTGACCAAAACATAACATGGAATATTGATGATCAGATCGATCAGAAGCATGAGGAATTTTTTACGATTCTGACTCACTGGCTACTAGTCATGTATGATGCAAACGGGATCTGACAAGGTTTTTATTCTGAGACGAAAGCCTTTTCTGAAAAGATTTGGGCAGTGAAGGCTTCTATTTTGGCCGTACCCAATCGCCAATGGTCTTTTGGTAAACCAGCTTTCATACAGGTATGACTCAAAAAGGTTTCTGCATCCCACCCATACTCGCTGGCAACCTGCGGTAACAACAATCCGCTTTGGTCACCAGCACTGATCATCAAGCCGTCTCTTCCCACTTGAATTTTGTGAATATCGTCCACAGGCCATAGGGGAGAAAGCACACTGATTTCTATTTCCAATTGGGACAATTCTTCGGGCCCCAGTGGACTGAAGCGCGGATCCCGCGTGGCCGCCGCATGGGCCATTTCCTGAACTACCTCGGCAAGGGGCCCCTGGGCACGCACTTGACCAATACAACCCCTTAATTGACCGCCTAGCTCCAGGGTGACAAAGCCACCGGCCGGTTGCTGCAAATGGGGATTTACACTGGTTTCGAGTTTCCAGACACCTTCACCAACACCCCGCACAATCATCCGCCGGGCCAGGCCTAACAACTCAATTTTTTCCTCCTTGGCAAGTGCTTCCATGGGCACTATGCTAAAGGGTTATAAGGAAATTTGAAATGAAGATGTCGAATTTTCAAAATAAAAACGTACTCCTCGGGGTCGGTGGCGGCATCGCAGCATACAAGGCCTGTGAACTCTTGCGGCGCCTAACCGACAGTGGCGCTCAGGTCCATGTAGTCTTGACCAAGGCCGCTCAAAAATTCATCACCGCCCTCACCTTTCAATCTTTATCACAACATCCCGTGCACACGGATCTCTTCAACCTGACCGAAGAATCCGAGATGAGCCATATTCAATTGGCCGATCAAGCCGATGTGGTCCTAGTGGCCCCCGTCACCGCCGACTTACTGGCCAAAATCGCCTGTGGCTTGGCCGACGACCTACTGACCACTTCCCTATTAGTCACCCAGGCACCTGTGGTCCTTGCTCCATCGATGAACGTCAACATGTGGGAAAAAGAGGTGGTGCAATTTAATCTGAACACCCTAAAGAGCCGCGGATATCATATTGTCGAACCCGAAGCGGGATATTTGGCTTGTGGGTGGGAGGGTAAAGGGCGTTTGGCTGAAATTGAAAATATTCTAGGGGCTGCGCACGATATAGTGACGGCCCAAGTGGGCGGCAAAAAAAAAAGCCTCGCAGGTAGAAGGTTCCTAATTACGGCCGGACCAACTAGGGAATTCATCGATCCCGTACGTTTTCTCAGCAATCCCAGTACCGGGAAAATGGGTTTTGCCCTGGCCGCTGAAGCAGCATTGCGCGGAGCCACCGTCACTTTAGTCAGCGGTCCCGTAGCATTACCGCCTCCCTCAGGAGTAAAATACCATGGTGTCACCAGCGCCGAAGAAATGCTTAAAATCTGTCAGTTAGAGTTCCCGCAATCGGAATGTTTCATTGCCACCGCTGCTGTTGGAGATTACCGTTCGGAAAACATTCAAAAGCAAAAAGGTAAAAAGACCGAGGGCCCTTTGGCCTTGAACCTGGTTCGAACCCCAGACATCCTTTTTGAACTAGGGCAAAAAAAACAAACCGGACAAATTGTGGTTGGATTTGCCGCTGAGACCGAACAGCTATTGAAAAATGCGAAAGAAAAAATAACGAAAAAGCACTTAGACTTAATCGTTGCTAACGATGTGTCACGATCAGGAAACGGCTTTGCCTCAAATGACAACCAGGTCACCATTCTTTCGCCTTCCGGGCAAAAAACGGCTCTACCCAGCATGCCCAAGACTCAATTAGCTGGGATCTTACTCAACGAAATCGAAAAGTTAATGAATGGCGTCGGTAATTAAGGGCAGGTCGCCAGGTTGGTAAAGGTTGTTTTTAAGCTGCTTCTTTACCAATTTTATGAGATCGGAGGCTTGTGCTTTATCGAGTAGACGTCGCCTTCGGTATCGCTTCAAGTCGCGAACCAACTCCTTGGCATAAAGTAATTTAAGATTGCCGGATGGATCCGCCCGTAGCACCCTTGCTTCACTTGGATTTTGCAAAAATTCTACCAAAACTTCCTTACACAATTGTCTGAAGGATCGCGCTTCGACATCGCTTAGTTCATAAGCCGACCGCCGAGTCAGCAAATCACTGGCTTTGCGCCATCGCCGCATGCGCTGTACTAACAGTAAACTATTGAATATTTTTTTATTGGTAGTGAAATTAAATAAGGTACGTTTTAAATTTTTCTCTAAGAAACTATCGAGATGAGTAAAATCGGCCTCGGCTAATTCAGTCAGCACATCCCAAACTTTCGGGTCAATTTTTTGATCAAAGCGCATTTCCCAATAAGTGTGTCCTAAAGTACGTGCGTCGTAGGAGTAAATAATTTTGTAAGGCACATAATAATTGTGGGCCACCGTATCGACGGCAAGGTGTCCGAGGTAGCCGTAAATAAAGGCACGCTCTTCATCGGTCTGGCTTTTTTCTAATAGGGGAAGCGCCACGTCCCAATGATGACAATGGTAGAGATCTCCCGCAAATTTTTTGCCAAAGATGATGTCTGCGGCGATGGTGCCATAGAGAAATTCCTTGGAATATTTGGTGAGTAATGGTGCCAGTGCCCCCGACATGGTGGCAGCGATGCCTAAACCGTGCAAGGCATAGGTCATATGGGCCCCGGGGCCCCAGGCCAAGGCCTCACTGGGAAGCAGAAAGTAGACAAAAAAGCCTAAAAGGCCATATATAGCGGTCAGCATAGTATACGCAGCATGGCATAAAATAGTGTGAAGCAAAATGGAAGACTTAGTCCGAAGAAAATTAGAGGCCCTATACCTAGCCGGCGAGCGAGAGCTCCCCATCCCCGCCCCCCAACCGGTGGCCATCCCAGAAAGTCCGGTCATGAAAAAAAAATCCATTCAGTCCCTCGAACAAATACGAGACGATATTGGTGATTGCCGCCGTTGTCGGCTTTGCGAGGAGAGATCCAACATCGTTTTTGGTGTGGGTGATCCTAATGCTCGACTCATGTTCGTGGGCGAGGCTCCCGGTCGAGATGAAGATAAGCAGGGAGAACCCTTTGTGGGCCGCGCCGGTAAACTCTTGAACAAAATTATCGAGGCTATGGGGCTTGGCCGAGAGCAAATCTATATTGCCAACGTGGTCAAATGCCGCCCTCCCGAAAATCGAAATCCCGCTCCCGATGAAATCGAAACCTGCGAGCCCTTCCTGCTTCGGCAGATTGAAACGATTCGCCCTGAGGTCATCGTTTGTTTGGGCACTTTTGCGGCCCAAACCCTGCTGCAAACCGAAACCCGCATCGGCGCCTTGCGCTCCAACTTTCATCCCTGGCCCTCCGCGGTCGTCAAAGCCAAGTTCGAAACCCCATTGCGCGAGGGCAGTATTCAGGTCATGCCCACCTACCATCCCGCATTTTTACTCAGAAATCCCAATATGAAACGCCCCGTCTGGGAAGACATGCAACAGGTGATGACTCGGTTAGCCTCGGCAAATACCCCTTGACATAATGCGTCATAATCTTTAAGCCTACCCCTAGGTTTTCGAGGATTGGGATCCTTCCAGGTACCCTACAGGTAAATTCAAACGAGTTAAATGGTGCGGGTTCGTCCCGTGTCGCCCACTTTGCACTCCGGGTTAAGGAATAATTTTGCGGACCATACCGTTAGGGGCATCGCTACATCGAGAAGTTTCACCCCCTGTATCTGAGTCACCGAATCAGATTTTGCAGGATTGGTTTAGCCGAAATTGGGGCGCCCCCCTATCACATCTAGATCAAGCTACCGAAGAGCAAGTGCTGTCCTCATGGGGAGAAGGCGCCTTAAGCGTGTTTCGATCTCTGTCTGAGGAAAGTGATCCGGACATTTATTGGAGTGATTTTTTTTCCATGGGTCTTCAGGCTGAAGCCTCTCAAAACCTAGCGCTGGCCCAATCGGTCTACGAGGAGGTGGTCAGCCGTCACCCCGATGGTCTGTGGGGGCGAAGGGCTCAGACCCGGTTAGATCTTATAAGCGGCAGCGGCCCCTTGGGTGAACGGGTGGAATGGTCAACCCATCGCCTGGTAGATCAAGTGACCGATGTGGGAGTATTGGCCGGACTCGGGATCGGTTCCTACGGTTTTCATTGGGCAAGGGGATCCCTACTGCGATTTTTGGGAACGGAATCTTTTCGGGCTAGGGCCTTGGCCAATATCGGAGGCTTCGTCACCGAGGTTCCCAGTATGGTATTGGCGACTCGAACGATCCACCATTTTATACCACCCGCAGGCGGTGCAACCGGATTGTCATTAAGTCAAGAGATGGGACACATGGCCCTTACGCTTTTGGCCCTGCGCACTGCCGGCGGTTTGACTCATCGCGCCTTAGGTCCTTGGAGAAACTCATCCTTTGGTTCCACTGCCCTTCCGCAACTCGCCATGTTCAACGGCATTTTGGCCATGCGCAGTTTAGAAATTCAACTGGGCTGGGCAGAGACTCAAAATGCTGACGCCTTCTTGGTGGATTCTTTGGCCATCTTAATTCAGTTTAATGCCATGGCCCGGATGCTCCCCCTTCCCAAAAGTAGTTTGGGGCAACCCAGGAGCCATCGCAGAATTCAGGGACCCGAATTTCTGCAAGTACCACAGTTCGCCGGAGCTAGTTCCATGGTGGCTAGTCCCAGAATTTCCGTCTTTGATGGGATGCTACTCGCCATGAGCCAACGTCCCACTTCCTCGGCCCCCCCGCCCCGCCTCACTGAGGTCAGCAGTCCCGCTCACCGACCGACCCGAAGCGGCGTGCAATTGCGAGGCGATCGAGCTGAATACGGACCCGTATTCAAGTCGCTTTCCCTATTGGACCAAGAATTACATGACTTTTACGGCAAAGGGGTTTTGCACCGCGGCGACTGGAGAAATCATAGTCTTTCAGCCCTCCATAGAACTCAAGAATGCCTACTGTGGTTAGATGACGTCTACCAAGTGCAGAATCCGGGAAAGGGTTCCATGCCCCATTTACAGCAGCTCATTCGAGAAATCGGGGAATCCCACCGTTTGCTTTCTAGATATACTCCGGATTCTAGTACCTCTTACCTCACCGGTCAGAGGGCTGAATTGGTAGAAGCCTTTCTGCGTCATCAATATGAGGTTCCCAATAAAACCATCAATTTTTTCAATGGCGACGCCACGCTACCCGATGTCATTCAATCGGCACGTCTTTCTCGCCTCGCCTTACAAGATTTTATGGAAACCTACACTCTACCCCAAGGGCCGGTATTTCAAGGGGCACTGAATGTAGAAATGGTCTCTCAGGCCAAAAATATCGCTCAGGATTTTTTCCGAGCCTATGCCTTTTTTCCCCGCCGGCCCTGGTACGGTGGAACCGTTGAGGCCACTCAAAATTTTAGTAAATTCCTCGTCCAGGTCAGGCAACGCTATGCCAATGCCGGTAAACCGTTAGTTTATTTAGAAGAAACCTTGGGAACCCAGAGTGAGGTGGAACTCGCCTTGCAAAAACTGACTCGTAGCGGAGAGACTCCGCAAAGTCTGATCGAAGGACCGCAATTAAAAATTCTCATGGACCAATTGTACCGGGCTCCCATGGATTACGCAGAATTTTTAAAAACCGGGCGCTTGAGTCATTTAAGAAACTCTCGCCACCGGATGTCTTTGGCCAAAGACATCTTGCACCCAAGCAACGATTAAAACTATTTCACCAAGATTTGAATACGGGGACCGGTTTTGACGGTAATGGTCTGGGCGGCAGGCAGCATGTCGCCGTCGATGGTATAAGGCATGGGCTCGGCCAATTGAATCACCATCTCCTGGGCCGGTTGTTCGACCAATTGATCACATTGGGAGGGCTTTCCCAAAAACATTCTGGGCACATGCCGCAAGACATTACGAGGTGGCAT
>JAJFLL010000099.1 GCA_021772695.1 Deltaproteobacteria bacterium | reverse complement strand
TGACCAAAGCGGTTAATTCCCGAATGGGATGGTAAACCCCTGTTGAGGTTTCGGAGCCAGTGACGAATAAAGCCCGATAGTCACCTTGGTTTAACTTTTTCTCGACTTCACTAACATCGACGGCCTTACCCCACTCTACTTTTATTTCATCAAAAGCGATTTGGTAGCCACGACAGATTTTTCCCCAACGTTCACCGAATTTCCCACCATTGATACAGAGCGCCTTATCACCCTGGCGCATCAGGTTGGTGACCGAGGCCTCCATGGCACCGGTACCACTGGCTGCAAATATTAAAACTTCATTCTTGGTTTGGTATAACCACTTTAAGCCGGAGCGAACCCGAGCCACCACTTCCTCAAAAGCCTTGGTACGATGGTGAATGATGGGTTGGGCCATGCGGGTTAATACCGATTCCGGAACGGGAGTGGGTCCCGGGGCCATCAAGCGATAACGGTACATATTTAGCGATACTCCTCTATTCAGACCTGATTTTATTGAAAAAATTTCGGAATCCCCGGAGGGAACCGGGCGACGACCTTAATCTTAGGAACTTGGGGCGTCAAGGCATTAGTGGTCTGCCGGGGTAGTGGCCACGGAAGCATCCAAAATTCCACCCGGCAGCCGGGCCTCCTGCCCGGACAGGATGCCCTGAAGCCGATTCGCGTCGATATTTCGTCCTGAAAACAAGGTGACGATGGGATCCTGTGGCCCCACACCAAAGGCCTCAAGACGACCGCTTAAAATCGCTGCCACTCCTGCAGCACCACCGCCTTCAACGGTTTGCCCCATGTGTCGATGAATCCAACGGATGGATTCACCACCGTAGGCATCGCTAACAGGTACCGTCCCATCCAACACTTCTCGCAAAATTTCAAAGGGCCGCGCGCCCGGTACTGCCAGACCAATGCCACTGTCAAAAAGACTTTTTGGGTTCACTAGAACTTCAAAACGTCGGCCTTGCATTAGCGAAACATGCATGGCCGGGGCCTGCTCAGAAAGAACGCCTAGAATGAGACTATTAGGAAACTCTTGCCGAAGCACCGCACCTGCACCGGCCGCTAATCCTCCTCCCCCTAAGGGAATGAGAAATACCGGACGACCTTTTTGAAAACTCTGCCGTTGATGATGCGGCAATCGATCAATACTTCGAATCATTTCCCACCCGGCTACCCCTTGTCCCGGTATGACCTGTTCAAAGCCATGAATATACCTCAAGGGATCAAAGTCTAAATCTAGACGATGCCGAAGAAACTCATTGCGTTCCAACACATATTGCAGCCCCCAATCTCTAGCTTCTTCATAGCCTCGTTCCGGCTGTTTTCCCGTTGTAACCACGGTAGCTCCCAAGCGATGCAGTTGTTCGATTTTAATTTTTGGTGTGGTATGGGGCACAACGATAGTGGAACGTAGATTTAATTTTTGGGCTGCTAATGCTACCGCCAAACCATGATTGCCATGGGAAGCCGTAACTGCATGGGTAACCCCCGCCTGGGCAGCACGAAACACTTCTACGAGGGCACCCCGCTCTTTAAATGAGCCAGTCTGCCTGGCCAAATCACTGAAAACAAAAATGTCGCGTTCTAAGGGTACAGACAATTCCTGGGAATATTTCAGGGAGGACCCTTGATAGCGGGTTCCGTCTGGAAAGACGTAGCGCCCAAGCCATTCCTGAGCCGATGAAATTTGGCCTAAGGCCGCAGTGACGACAGGCCCGGGACGATCTGATTTTGATCGAGGGTTGATCCAAACTTGGCCAACGGCCTCCTGCACCATGGGATCTTGCAAGGTCAACCGCGGTACACCGGTTTCTCCCCAATGTTCCCTAATCTGTGTAGCCATTTCCGGATGGGTCCTCATTACGCTTTGGCCATTTTCTTCAGGCGGTTTATTTAAAAGTTCATGGCTTCTAGTCTCAGAGAGTAATTTTCCAAGCTGCTCAACATAACCTGGAAATACGGCCTGAATACGCCTTTCTAAATTCAGGCGTTGGATCACGATGGGGTTTGCCATACTTGGCTTTGGCGGCAAGGGGCGCGAAGATGCACTGAAGGGCCGGCCTTGGCCTACTCCAGGCCTATTCCCCGAACCCTCGCCGGCATTTCCACTCATCATCATGATATGTGGTTGTGAGGGAATCGAATTGGCTACCGGTCGAGCTGCTGCAGGGATGCCGGCAAACGCCCAGCTCTTTTGAGGGATAAAAAGGGAACGAATGCCATGGCGCAGAGAGGCCGAAAACCAAGGGCCGCTTTCCAAACGAGAAATCTCTCCTGCCAGGTTCGCCATACGGAATCCATGGGCAGGCCCCATCAGGGTTTGAGCCACCCTGCCTGAGAGATGAAATTGGGCCAATAGGATTAAGCCATCGAGGGCTGCACTTCCGGTACGGCTAAAAACATGATCCCCAAAAACGCGTTCTTGAAAGGCATGGCCTGATAATATGCCTGCATAGGTGCCCCCGGTCTGCCCCAATAAACGGTGAGCCGGTGCTACTGCCCCCCCTACCCAGGATCCCATTTTTAAAAACCCAAGGCCCAATCCCAAGGAAACCCATTCCCGGACCATGTCTCGCCCTGCCCAAGAAATCCTTTCCGGATGCAGGTAGGTTTCGACTCCGCGATGGGCGGCCCAGAAGGCACTAACTTCCCAGGGCAAGGCCCGTAACTCCGCCATTACTCCCGGCGCCCTTGAGGCCAGCCGCGTGATCCAAGACATGGGTCTACCGGCCATAGATCTCAAGTAGTGGGCCTTGGCAAAGAGGCCCACCGTAGAGGCCAGGCCCATCCCCGCCAGGGTGGCCGGGTGAAACACTTCGTCGATAAATTGCCCGGAGAGAAATTCCAAACGTGCACCCAAGGGTCCACTGCCAGACATGGCTCCTCGCAAATCCTGTGCCTGTCGGCGAATGGCCGGGGGAACCCTCCAAAACCCTCTATTTGTGTCGTGTATCAAATGTGCGAAAATTCGTAGGGACAAGGGGGTCGCCCCCTGATCCATGGCTTGACGACCTAAACTAAGTAGGTCCGAGAAAAATATTTCAGGATCCGATTCAAGAGACAGGGAATTTAGCGCCTGACACCAAGAACTGGCCAAGCCCGTTGCAGTGACAAAACCTTCCATACCTTCGTGGAATAGATGGCCCATCCAAATTTCGGCCGACCTGGGGTGGCTCTGAAGCGACTGCTCCAAAACACTGTGGTTTGCGGAGGGCAGCCCCCCAGGACCTGGTGTATTCGCGGAACCCAACACTTTACCGCACCCCTTTCTGAAAAGAGCGAACTAATGATGGAATTGTCTAAGGATAATGGGAACCTATCGGATTTAACTTTACCGGGTTGCGAACATTGCGGATTCGTCTATTTAAATTAATGGACAGGTGACAAAATCAGAAATCAATCGCATTATTTCAATGGTTTTTTATTTATATTTTTCAATAGGTTAAAACATTAAAAATAGAATTTACCTTTAAAGCAATCAAGGAGCTTTTTGCAGCAGGGACCGTAATTTCAAGCGCAGGGCGTTGATCTTGATAAAGCCTTCCGCATCTTTTTGATTGTAAACCGTATCGGATTCAAAGGTGGCAAAGGCCTCGCTAAATAAGGAATGAGGCGATTTTCGACCCACCACGGTCACATTACCTTTATAGAGTTTTATTCGGACCACCCCGGTGACGGGGCTTTGAATATCATCAAACATTTGCTGCAATCGTTCCCGTTCCGGGGCAAACCAAAAACCATTGTAGATCTGGGCTGCATAAGTGGGTATCAAGCCATCGCGCAGTTTCATCACTTCACGGTCCAGAGTGATGGATTCCATGGCCCGATGGGCCACATGCAAGATGCTGCCACCAGGGGTTTCATAGACACCTCGACTCTTCATGCCCACAAAACGATTTTCCACCAAATCGACCCTGCCAATACCATTCTCTCCACCGATTTTATTAAGACGGGCCAAGAGGGTTGCGGGACTCATGGCCTTGCTGTCGATGGCCACCGGATTTCCTTGGCGATACTCAATCTCTATATATTGGGGCTTGTCGGGAGCGGCCTGGGGACTTTTAGAAAGTAAGAACATATCTTCAGGGGGTTCCTGCCACGGGTCTTCCAAGATACCCCCCTCAAAGCTGATGTGAAGTAAGTTGCGATCAGAACTATAGGGTTTGTCCTTGGTAACAGGAACGGGAATCCCATGTTTCTTCGCATATTCAATACAATCGGACCTCGATTTTAAGGTCCAGTCCCGCCAAGGCGCGATGACATGAATATCGGGCTTCAAAGAATAATAGGTCAATTCAAAGCGTACCTGATCGTTTCCCTTTCCGGTAGCGCCATGGGCCACGGCATCGGCCCCTTCGGCCTCGGCGATCTCAATCTGCTTTTTGGCAATCAAGGGCCTGGCGATGGAGGTACCCAGCAGATAGTCCCCTTCATAGACCGCATTGCCGCGCAACATGGGAAAAACAAAGTCGCGCACAAATTCTTCCCTCAAATCCTCGATAAAAATTTTCGAAGCACCGGTCTTCAAGGCTTTTTCTTCCAGCGGATCCAGCTCTTCTCCCTGACCCAAATCAGCGGCAAATGCGATGACCTCACATTGGTAATGCTCAATGAGCCAACGAATAATCACCGAGGTGTCTAAACCACCCGAGTAAGCCAAAACAACTTTCCGAATTTCCTTTGTCATATTCGCTCCAATATTTTTTTAAAAAACCAAAATCGTTGTTTTGTGCTCCTTGATACGAACGGGTGGCCGGGCGGGGGCCCCCC
>JAJFLL010000098.1 GCA_021772695.1 Deltaproteobacteria bacterium | reverse complement strand
AAGCATTGGCAAATTTGCATTAGGGTTAGGCCTGACCCGACCTGAAAGCAAATTCTTTCGCCTGATGGTGTTGTTTTGGCAATCTCACGAACCAGAGACAAAAGAAAAAAATCTGCGCGAGATGATTCGCTTCAAACAAGTTCAGGATCTGCGTCCCTTACTACAAGACCAATTCGATTATTTTTCAAAATGGTACCACCCCGTCGTTCGCGAATTGGTGACGTCAAAAAATTTTGACGGTAGCCCCGAATGGATATCACAACAATTGCAACCAAAAGTAAGTGTGGCTCAAGTGAAACAATCCTTGGGTTTACTGGCCCGACTGAAGTTGATCGAACCAACCGACCTCGGAGCGAAATGGCAACAGACCACCTCATTGGTATCCAGCGGTGCAGAACCCCATCAACATATCTTAACAACCTACCACCAAAATTTATTGAAGATCATTCAGGCCCAGATTTTAAAAATACCTCAAGCCCAACGAGACGTCAGTGCCCTGACATTGGGGATTAGCAAAAAAAGAATACCGCAAATTAAAAAACGGATTCAGGCATTTCGCCAAGAGATTTTGCAAATGGTTTCTGAAGACCTGCATGCCGAAGATGTCGTGCTATTGGGCATTCAGCTCCTGCCCATGACCAAAAAACCTTCAAAAGGAAAAGCGAATGAATAAGAACTTTTTGTGGCTTTTTACCATTCTCGCCATTTTTATCTTTCCTAATTGTCAGGTAGGAAATTTTGCCGACGACCCGTTAAATATTCCCCAATGGGATGGCGGTACCGAAGCGGGAAATCCCCCTCCTGCCGCAGTGGGGGACCAACCTGTGATAACCCGACGAAACGGGGAAGTCTCTTGCCCAGAAGAGCTGAAAAATCCTGAGACGGGATTATGCGAATTCCTGGAATCATCCAGTTTGGGCGACCTACCCCACGGAGCGATTAACAGGTTTCCCCCGTTAAACCAAATCGACCTACCGACTCATCCCGTGGCAACTACAGATCTACATTTAAGCGACCTGTATCGAAAAATTCCTACCTTTCTCGATCAAGACGATGAAGAATGTGTGGTTTGTCCTATTTTGGATAAACCCGAAACTTTCGATGAAGGACCTATTGAGGACTTTGAGGAAGAAAGTGAAGGGGAATATGACGAAGATCTAGAGGGCACCGAAGAGTCCTATAACTCTCCGCTAGATACCAATGCGATCCGAGCGGTAACCCCTCCTGTAATGATTAAGCTTAGATGTTGTAACGAGGAGGAAAATTAAACCAAAGGCCCGATATCCAGGTCTTCCTTGATCATCCTCCTCATTTTTGCCATGCTCACGCTATGCGCATTCTGCACACCATGCTACGGGTGGGCAATTTAGAAAATTCCCTCCACTTCTACACCGAGATTCTTGGCATGAAATTACTGCGCAAAAAAGATTTCCCGGGAGGCCGCTTCACCTTGGCCTTTGTCGGCTACGGTGATGAGGCCTACCATACGGTTTTAGAATTAACCCATAATTGGGACACCACCTCCTACGATATCGGAGATGGTTACGGACACGTGGCCATCGAGGTCGAAGACGTCTACCAAGCCTGTGAGCAAATAAAAGATCGCGGGGGCAAAGTTATTCGAGAAGCGGGGCCCATGAAGAATGGCACCACCGTTATCGCCTTTGTCGCCGATCCCGACGGCTATAAAATCGAGTTATTAGGCAAGAAAACACCTTAACCCCACCATTCGAGTGTCAGGAGCAAGATTTCGCAAGCTCTGAATAATCTTCCACAAATTGGCATTGTCATCCGCTTTTTCAGAGGTTACAATCCCAAACTTACACGATGCCCTTTAACACCTTTGAAAATCTTTCGGTCCACAAAATCAAAATGGACCCCGCATTAGCCCGCCGAATCGAGGAGCAGTCGAATAAAATTCAGCTTTACGAGGGGGCGCGTCCCGGCGTTTATTTTTTATCGAATTTTTCCCTCAAGAATCTGGCCGCACGTAAGCACCACAAATTCGAATTGATCAAAACATATAAAGGAAAAAAAATTCCCGTTCGTTTGGATTTCCCCTCCCAATCGGTGTTTTTTGCACCTCCCGACTCAGAGGCTACCCAAGAGGTTTTGGCCAAGGCCATGGCTCAACAAAGAAACAATAAAAAGGTGCAGGTGCTCTATTGGGGGCGCGTGGGAGGCAATAATTCCCACTCCTTTACCCTGGATCGCCCCGGCGGCAAACGTCGCTACCATTGGGAAATTCCCACCAAGGTAAATCAGACCCAAGATATCCGCAGCTTATTTCCCAACCTGATTCGCCGCATCAAAGATCCCAATACCAAAGTCATCGTGTCTTTCGGTTCCGGAGGAATAAGACTCTTCGCCCACCCATCACTGATGAAATTTTTTCACCTACTGAATTTACGAGATCAAATCGACGAGGTTTGGGGTTGTAGCGGCGGAGCTCTTGCCGGTTTGCTATTTTCACTCGATGTGTCACCGGATCTCATCGAAGAAGAGGGTTATAATCTTTACAATGAACGGTATTCCTTTCGCTTAAGTCCCAGCGTCTTTCAGGTTTTATTCAATATTATTAAAGAGTCGGTATTTCTTTCTTCTGACGAGATGTTAAAGGGCTTCATGGACTGCCAAAATACCATTCGGCAATTGATGGGAAAACATACTAAGAAACAACGTCCCAAGATTCCTTTTTTCTGCATCACCTACAACCTCAAAGCCTGCCGCAATGAGATTCTGACCCCCAATAAGGGGCCATGGAATTCCTACGATCTGCCTATTTTTCAAGCCAAGGCCATGGATGCGGTCATCGCCTCTTCTTCGATCCCTATTTTGTATGTGCCGAAGGTCATCATGCGAGGTAAAACCAACCATCACTATGTAGACGGCGCGACCACTGAAGAACTGCCTCTACAATCACCTTACAAAAAATGGAGGCAGGACCGAAAATCCGGACGGGAAAAACGAAAAAAATTATTGGTCATTGCGGTTGATCTGTTTCCCCGCATCGGAGAAAATAAACTATTCTCGAATTATTTATTCCAACGCATCCCCTTCTTTAGCTTTCTGCAATTGTCGGCCAATTTTGCCGACTTGGTGCGAGAGGCCCGCATTCTCGACCAAAAGTCTCCCCTACTTCACGATAAAGACGTGACCCTTTGGAATCTTCAATTGCCTATGAAGGGTACTGCACTGATCGATACCCGGTCGATTCCAGAAGTGATTGTCACCGCCCAAAAGGCGTTTTTTGAACAATTGCGGCAAATTGAAAAATCAGAGAAGCGCTGAGGCCGTATGAAAGCCATCTCTGGAACTCAGTCCTCATAGTATGCATCATGATGATTTATGCTATGATGAGAAACGAAAGGGGTAATGGCCGATGGCCTCGGGGCAAGTAAAACCCAGGCGTCATATCGTATACGCGCGGATTTTTTGGTGTGTCTTTTCCAGCTTCGTGGTGGAAAGTATTATCTTCGGTTTTTCCGTTTTACCGGCCGTCTTGTTTTGGGAGTGGCATTATCATTGGCAGCTTCCCGGTCCCACTTACTTGCGCTTCATCCTCCTGAGCATGGCTTTCATTCCTGCTTACCTCTTATTCTCCCTCTTCTTAATGATCCTTTCGGCTCTCACCACCCGACTCCTTGGCTGGCGAGCCCCCATTGATCGGGAAATGCCCATCAATCATCCCGATTGGCCCCTGCTCAACTGGGTGCGTTACACCATTTCAATACATCTGGTTCGAATCTTCGCCGGCCTCGTATTTCGCGCCACTCCCCTATGGACCTTATACATGAAACTCAACGGAGCCCAACTGGGCCGTAATGTCTTCGTCAACAGTCTCTGGGTTACGGACCATAATTTATTGGAATTCGGCGACAACGTGGTCATCGGCAGCGAGGTGCATTTGTCCGGTCATACGGTCGAGCGAGGTCTGGTCAAAACAGCCAAGGTAAAATTGGGGAAAGGTGTGATGGTGGGCGTCTCAGCTATCGTAGAAATCGGCGTGGAGGCCGGTGAGGGTTGCCAAATCGGCGCCATGAGTTTTGTCCCCAAGTATGCAAAGCTGGAGGCCGGACAAAGTTACGGTGGAATTCCCGTGCACCGTCTTGAATCCCACCATAAAATGAAAGCCCTATGAATAGCCCCCATTACCTACCGGCGGTGACCGGAACTTCCTTGCAATATCAAGAACACGGTCAAGGCCCCACCTTAATTTTTGTGCCCGGTCTCGACGGCACTGCTCTGCTATTCTATCGCCAGGTATCCCTCTTGGCTCCCCACTTTCACATCTTAACCTTTCCACTGCCCAATGATGCTTCGTATACCATGGATTCCCTGGTGGAATTGTTACGCGAGGTGGTTGAAAAGGTTATCGCACAAAGGGGTGCCGAAAAGGTTCTCTTGTGCGGAGAAAGTTTTGGCGGTGCGTTAAGTTTAAGTTTTGCTTTGGCCCATCCCCAACTATTGCGTGGCCTGGTCATATTAAATTCCTTTCCGAAAATCCGTCATCCCTGGCAGCTTAAACTGGGCCCCTGGCTCTTAAAGGCCATTCCCTGGGGCGCCATGGGCTTGGTACGGCGTTTTACCGAGGCAAAATTACATTCCCCCCATGCCCTGCCTGAAGATTTGGCCGAGTTTCATGAACGCATGCGTTGGGTGGGAAAGGTCGGGTACATCAGACGACTCGAAATTCTGCAAGACTACGATATCTCTGATCGCTTGCCGGAAATTAAAACCCCGACCCTCTTTTTAGCCGGAGAACTCGACCAATTGGTACCCTCTGTTGCCGAAGCCAATTTTATGGCCAACCGCATGCCCCAGGCCACGGTGATCCCCTTGAAGGGCTATGGCCACATCTGTTTAATCAACCACGACTTCAATCTCATGGATTATGTGGGGCCATGGCTGAGCCATCTTGAGACTTCGGGAATTTTTTCAGGGGCGCGTAAACCACCAAGCCCAGAGAATGGGGAGCAACTGTAAGGGAAGCCGCAGATATAGCCCCCATTGGGGAATCTCGGGAAAGCGCTCGGGAATCATGGCCATATAAATATTTGCAGGAAATACGGCCACGAAAAGTAGAATGCACCCCCATGCCGCTATTCTAGTGTACTTTGGATACAGTAGTAAAAGTCCCAAAATAATTTCTAAGACACCGCTGATCTGTACCAAGCCCAAAGGGTAAGGCAGAAACGGCGGCATCATTTTTAATAAAAATTCCGTATTAACAAAATGATGAATACCCGCCGCAATCATAAACAGAGCAAGTAGATATTTAAAAATTGTTTTAAGATATTTTTTCATTTTCCCTCGAGCGGTAATAGGCGGCGCGAATGTTTTCCAACAAGACTACCCCCACAATTAAAATTCCTCCAATAAAAACATTGGGGCCCGGGGTCTCTTTTAAAATAATCATCGCAAAAATGATGGCATAAAAAGGCTGAAGGCTAATGATAATGCTGGCCGTGCTAGTAGGAAAAAAACCCAGACAATAGACAAACAAGGTGTGGCCTAAAGCCGTGGTAATGACACCAAGGCCGAGAAGATATAATACATTGGAGACATTAAAAATAGGTCGCTCTAAAAACAAAAACGGCAACAACAAAATGATGGAAACACATAATTGAAAGAACATTTGCTCGGTACTAGAAATTTTTTGAATATATTTTTTACAAAGTAAATTGCGAATGGCGATTAGAAATGCAGCCATTACAGCGAGCAATACACCCAGACTGGCCTTATTCTGTAAGTTATATTCCGGAACTAAAAATGCAATCCCAACTAAGGTTAATAGCGCCGCTATCAAATTGAAACGGATCAATTTCATTTCAAAAAAAAGCGGCTCTAATAAAGTCGTAATGACTGGGAAGGAGAAAACGGCCAGGATCGTAATACTGACCGAAGCAATTTTAACCGCCCAAAACAACAAGACCCAATGCAGGCCCAAAATGCTGCCACTCACCAAAAAGAAGTTCGGATAGGCCTTAAATTGCTGCCAAAGTCGTACCCCACGATATTTAAGGAATAGGCCTAGGGCAATGCCGGCGATCAGACAGCGAAACAGCACTACCTGAGCTGCATTCATGGAAATCAATTTAACAAAGATGACCGCCAAGGAAACCAATAATGCTGAAAGATTGAGTAAAACTAGATGTTTTAGATCGGAGCTTCGATTCAAGGGTTTTCCACAATTTAAGGTTCAGTTTTATGATAATAATTAATTAGCTTGGGGATGCACCACTAAAATGGGACACGGTACTTGCCGAACGACCTCTAAAGTCTTACTGACCAGAGTCGGACCACCATGTGGGTTGACCGCGTGGGTTCCCATGATAATGAGGTCGACCTCACGCAGTTCGCATTGTTTGACAATGGAGTCAATAATCGGTCCGGATTCCATTTGCAGTTCGTGGGGCACGTCATGCCATTCCATTTTATTCATCAAGTTTTCTAGCTCTCGAATGCGAGTCGTTATTTCTGCTTCATCGGATGCAACGAAGAAAATTTGGATCGCACCCCCGAATTCACGACAAATGATGATGGCCTGTTGAATGGCATGATAACTAAAGGGAGTGTTATCGACGGGTACTAAGACCCGTTTCAGACCACCGGTTCGCGATGGTCGACGCCACACCAATACCGGGCAAGGAGCTTGCTGCAGTAATTTTGTTATCACAGACCCCCGTCGCAAAATTTCCGTCTGACTTTTGGGTAAACTACCCACCATCAACAAAGAAGCACCTTCCTGAATAGTAGCCTGCAATAGCCCTGTAGCGGAATCGGATTCCTGCACTATCAAGTGTTGCGGTGGATAATGTTCGAGATAGGTCGGGTTTAATAG
>JAJFLL010000097.1 GCA_021772695.1 Deltaproteobacteria bacterium | reverse complement strand
TCTAATGCACCGCGAATTTCGGCCATGGTTCCGGAAAGTTTGGGGAGCATCTGAAAGCCACCATTGAAGTCCGCCCACAGGGGTTCTTGCTGCGCCAACTTCACCATGCGCGGATGCATGAGGGCCGTCAAATTAAAGGCCATCTCACGCTGACTGAAAGTACGCGCACCCTTGGCTTCGATGGCCGGGGTGGCCAGGTCGTTTCCTTCCATCAGATTGGTGCCCCGGGTCCAACCGATGACGGCACCGCCCACACTCAAATATTTATCCCAACCCTCTGCGCTCCATTTATTTTTCATGGCCTCGAGACCCAACTTGGACTCAGCGTACAGACCATCATGGCCGAATATTCCGTGGTTGGGTGACAGCGGCAGGATCACGTGGGCGGGCTTAGTTAAAATTCCCCGGCTTTCCTTTTGATTTTTTACTTCGCCCACCAAACGAATGGTATTGGTCATCATGATACGGTGGGCCAGTTCGGAACGATCACCGATATTACCGATATCCATCCCCTGCTCGGAAATACCTGCAAAAGGAATAACAAAATCGAGGTCTAAGCCCAGACCTTTGGCGGGGTCATAGATATAGTTTATCAATGCCTTTACATCTTGTACGGAGGCTTGATTGAACGGTAAAACGATCAACTCGCTGCCTTCGGCACCGAAATCCTGATAAAGTTTTTGATAGTAGTCCGTTCGTTTTTTAGAAAAATTTGAAGTGGTCACCACGACCTTGGCACCGGCGGCCAATTGGGCCTTTACCGTTTCGATTCCGATAGAACCTGGTCCGGCACCGGTGACTAATACGGTTTTACCCTTCAGACTCAGGCCTTTGGCAGCCATCTCCCCCATAGCATCGTATAGCATTTGGGTGGCTTGGGCATCGTAGGCGTTGGAGTTGGGATCGGTGGCTTGGGACGATTTCATGAAGAGATAGGGAACTTTTTGAAGGCCATTCAACTGGCCTTGCAAATTGCTCAGCCGCGCGGCTTCGGCAGAAATCAGTTTAGGGTCTGCCTGGTTCTCCATGAGTAAGGTCAGGTATTCTTCTTGGGCCTGAACCATTTTTTTCAAGGGTTCCATGGCAGTGCTACTCGCTTGGTCAACCTTAAACTCATGTCCTGCAGACATTTCCTTCACATAGGCAATAGCATCGGTCACACCGGGTCGCGGGATTTCTTGATAATCGACCTTACCTTCTGCGCTGACGGAAACTTTCGGGGCGATAATAGGGCCCATCATTCGATAGGTAGGATCTCGACCCAGTTGGGATTCGATATCTTTTACCAATCCGGAAAAATAATTGGCTTTGACCAAATCTTTCTGGGTGCCCGCCATATCCGCATAAAATTTCACCACCTCTAATAATTGCGGTGAGGCTCGGTTAATGAGGCGCATACGCCCTGCGATCATTTGCGAAACACTAGCGTCAGCATCGAATTGATAAAATTGCTCGATGGCTTCTTGACGGGCCCAGTTCCATGCCGAGTTATATTCCCGGCTCTTGGAAGAAACAAAAATCGGTTGAATACCGGAAAAATAGTCTTCGCCATGTTCTCCAGACCAAGCCTGCAAGTCCGCTTCAGCGGACTGCCGAAGTTCCCGTTCCATCATGGCTAATTTGGGACCGGCTTGGGGGTCTTCACCCAAAAATTGTGCGGCCACCCGCAGCTGTTCGGCGATCAATTTATCGACTTTCTTGCGATGGGCCGCGGCTTCCGCGCTATCCATGCCGGTTGCAGGGCCGGCTACGGCCATACCCACCGTTGCAGAGGCCTTAGGTACACTGACGCCTTGGGCGCTGCCATAACTATCCACCACCGAGTCGAGCCAGGACTTGGCCTCAGCGTCACTGGCAAAGCGGGCCTTCGGCGCCATGGTCAAGGCATGCAATAAGACACCTTCCACACGACCAGTCCCCAATAAGCGTTCGCTACCCAAATAGTCTCTTACCTGGGCCATGCCAAAACCGCCGGGCATGGTGTCTCGAAGCAATTTTGAAGTAAGTCCCTGAGTGTGTTTTCCTAAACCTGTATAGGCCGAACCCACCGCGGAGCTGAGATCGGAAAGAGAAAGTTCTGCTGAGTTGTCGGGGCCTCCGCCAAATTCCTTTTGCAGATCGCCCAAGATCTCATTTTGCACGGCGGATTTTCCACCCACCAAATCCTTGATGGATTGGCCGGGGGCCACATCACCCACACTCTTGCCTAGCTTGATGGCCAACATGACGCGTAGGGCTTCTAAGGCACCCACCGGTTGATCGGGCACCGGTTGGGCCGCGGGACCAACGGCCATGGGAGCCGCCATCGGTGTGGCGGCGGCAGCACTGCCCTTGGGAATGGCTTGGCCAATCTTCTGCCCATAACTGTCGACTACCGAATCTACCCAGGCTTTGGCTTCGGCCTCACTGCCTAAGCGTCCTTTGGGCGCCATGGTCAAGGCATGCAGCAATACACCCTCGATACGGCCGGAACCAAGTTGGCGCTCCGTTGCTAAATAGTCTTTCACTTGGCTCATGCCAAATCCACCGGGCATGCCATCGCGAACCAATTTGGCCGTCAAGCCTTGGGTCTGTTTGCCTAAAGTAGCATAACCGGATCCCATAGCGGACGACAGTTCACTGAGTTTCATTTCTGCCGCATTGTCAGGCCCACCGCCGAATTCTTTTTGCAGGTCGCCTAAGATTTCATTTTGCACGGCGGATTTTCCACCCACCAAATCTTTGATGCTCTTATCATCACTGATTTCAGAAATACCCTTGCCTAACTTCAGGGCAATCATCACCTGTAAGCTTTCCAAAGCGCTCACCGGTTGATCGGCAATGGCGGCCGTGGCCACAGAAGCAATGGGTGCAGCGACCGGGGCCGGTGCCGGCGCGGCCGGTTTCGGGGCAGGAACTGGAGTCTCGGCCAATGGTTGAGGACTCGCTGCAGGCTCCGCCTTGGCAAAGGCCGTCTCGGCGTGATCGGAGGCGCTGGGGCCACGGTCCGAGCCGGTGAAATAAAGGGCATCGGGATCACTGGAGTAGGCCAAGAGTTCTCGCTTCGCCATCGTAGGGTATTTGCCTGATTTTAGAGTTCGATCGGCCATGCCGGTCAAGATGGGTCCCGGTCCTAACTCGACGACTCGCTCGGCGCCTTGAGCGAAAATTAGGTCTTGCGTTTCGATCCAACGCACCGGCGAAGCAAACTGATAGGCCAAGAGTTCCATCAGCAGGGTTCGGCCCAAGACCTGAGAGTCTTGAGAGGCCACTTTCCAATTCCCTAGAACTTCTTTCAGCACGGAGCTTTCGGTCAATTGAAAGACCTCTTCCACATAGGAGCGCTCTAAGGAGAAAGGCTTGGCCGTTAAGTTGGGCACATAGGTTCCCACCAATCGGGGAATATCAATATGCATGGGAATCTTTTGTTGAATGATACTGCGGAAGGCCGGCACCCCATCGCGTAACACCGTGGAGTGAAACGGCACATCAATGCCTTCTAGGGGAATAATACTACCGCGACTCACCTTGATGGGAGCACCGGGATCGCCCGAACTTTGACGGACTCGCGCCAATTCTTGTGTGGCCTTGTCATGAGCCTTGGCAATCAAAGTAGGTAGGTCTTTGAGCTTAGCCGGGTTATTGCGCAAGGGTTTTAATACTTCGCTCAAGATAAATAAATTTTGATTCTCGCCGGCCACCACATATTGTTGGCCATCCACATTGTAATTGACCACCTCAAGCAATTGTCCGGTGGTTGCAGCCACGGCCGTGACCACTTGGCGCAAACCATCATCGCCTAATTTTTTTGGATTCACCGCCGCCATTCCGTAGGGCGAGCGGCCCTTGGCGTCACGGGGCACCGCTCCCTGCATGGTCATGCCCCTTAAGAAAACTACCTCGGCCAGAGTTTCTACGGGCAACACATCGGCAACGGAGGACAGCGCCGCATATTCGCCCAAACTATGCCCCGCGAAGGGAGCCTTGGGAGAAATCAAGCCCTTGGACTTCATGTCCTCGAAGGCGGCCTTTTCTACTAAAGTCAAAGCCGGTTGGGTAAACTGGGTCGCATTGAGCAAACCCTTGGGCGCTTTAAAGGTATAGGATTCGGAAGCCTCGGTGATTTCGGGAAATAGCGGAACCGTCTTCCGCACGGTTTGCCCGTCGACTTGTTCCACCACCTCTTGAGTCAAGGCCATATAGTTGCGGCGAATTTCCGCACCCTTGGGACCACCGAATGAAATAGTCAACTCAGTGGCCTTTTTGGGATCCCCTTGAACAATTTCTAAAATGGAAAACCCGTATTTGTCTTTCATGTAGGTATCGGCACGGTCCCAAACTTTTTTGGCCACCGGTGAGGATTCATACAATTCCATGCCCATGCCCGGCGACTGGGAGCCTTGCCCCGTAAACACGTAGGCTTCAGGAGCTCGGTCCACCTCGCCCTTGGCGACTAAGACTCGATTGCCAGCTTGGTTGACGGTCTCGACTTCCACCACCATGCGGCCTTCACGCATTCCCACGTGTTTGACTTGGGTCACCAAATGATCGCCAGGGAACACCTTGCCGACAAATTGCGCCTCATAACTCAATACCCGTTCCGGATGATTTTTGGCCACGTACTGCTCTAACACTCGGCGACCATTGGCCGAGGTCCACATGCCATGGGTTAGGGTACCTTCATGGCCCGCCAGATCGGCCACATAGGGGTTATAATGGATGGGATTTAAATCGAAGGAGGCCTTACCGTAGGAGATATTTTCTGCGGGCACTTCTTTGACATCGGGAGTCGACAATAAATGATAGCCACCTGTCTCGAAAAATTCCGATCCATTCACCACTTCACCATGGCGAATCAAATAGGCTTCGACTAAATTGGCACTCACCTCTTGATCGGAAAACTTGACCCGCCCAATGACCAAACCGTTTCGCTTGATCACACCTTCACTACGGGTTTCTTTTAACTGATTGCCTGATCCGAACTTATGAGTGTTTTCCACCTCAAAGGTAATTTCTTCGCCACAGCTGAACTTGACGTCCTCATTGATTTCCGCCCATTCTTTACTTCGAAGAATCGCAATGTCTTCAGCCTTACTTAGAGAAACCTTCCGGTGCTCTGAGCTGCGGGAAAAAGTGGCTGCTGGATCCATCTGGGACCCACGAATAATGAAGGTACTCGTCAAATCCGCGTAGTCACTTTCATTTCTAAGTAATCGCCCTTTCACACCTACTAAAATTCCCGCATCGGTATTCTTGACCTCGGCAATTTTAATATTGGTTTGAATATGGTCGCCTTCGGCCAAGGGGTGCGAATCAAGTAGACGAAAGCCATTGGAGCCATGCACTAGATTGAAAATATTTCCGTCGATGGCCTTGGGAAACAAGGTCTGCACCAGGGGTTGCCAAGCGGCAACAATGGCCATGTCCATGGGCGCCTTGAGAGTTTCTTGGCCTGATTCCACAAAGGCCCCATGACGATTGCCCACCGCACGGGTAAATTGAGTCATGTGGTCCCGAGTTAGGGTAAAGGAGCCGGTAAAAGTACTGTCTAATTCGAATGGAGTCTGACTTTCGGAACTACTCCATAGTTGCGAGTAGAATTCTTTAACGCGCCCGTTGAGGTCGGACATATTCTCATGAATGGGAGAATAACCTTGTTTCGGATTGTAGCGATAATTCAATTCCAATGTGATGGGTTTGCTGCCTTGCAGTTGGGTGGCAGGACGAGGATGGGTCAAACGAACGGTGATATGGTCCCCTTCGATGGTCGCTGAGAGGGCCGACAAGTTTTTTCCTTCCGCTCCCAATAATTGAGTCATCAGGGGATCTTTAATCTCGACACCGAC
Source organism: Deltaproteobacteria bacterium (assembly GCA_021772695.1). Taxonomy (GTDB): domain Bacteria; phylum UBA10199; class UBA10199; order DSSB01; family DSSB01; genus JAJFLL01. The sequence goes on along the minus strand of JAJFLL010000097.1, from coordinate 3,204 downwards.
TACTTTTCCGTCACCATCGAAACGGGTCTCAACCACCTGTCCCGGTCGCGGGCGAAATAGTGTGGGAAGAATATTTTCAATCTTGTCTTTTCCTCGAACCACTTTCGCAGTGGTCAATAAAGCACTGAACCATTGGGGTTGATGGCCAGCCAAAAAGGCGGTCCAGGTTTTGGCATCGGGTAGACTTGCGGGATCTTTGGGTAGGGTCGCCCGTTGTACGATGCCCTTTGCACCCACCAGTTCTTCCGAGGTGATCTTGACATGAGGTAGATCTTTGGCAGGGTTCACGGAACGCACCACCGGTCCACCCAGATATTCCACCTGAGGAATTCTTTCGGCGGAGCCATAATCCTTCATGAGATGGTCGATGAAACTTCGGTTGATGTTGCCCATGATGTCGGCCACCGATTCGTCCATGGAGGAAGAATATTTGACCGCAACGGGCCCTTGTAAAATGGCGACACGATCAGCGTCTTGTCCGGGAACTGCCGCTAACCACTCGGACTGCCACAGGCTGTCCTTTTTAAACCATGCCTTAAGGTCTTTATCGATAACTGGTATAAAATTAACGGGTTTTCCAGGTCGCTTACATAGGGCGAGGAAGAAATCCACGTCTTCGGTGGCCAGTAGTTGGCTCTGGGCCTTGGGGTAGCGTTCGTAAAATTGTTTCAAGAAGGCTTGGGGATTTCCCTCTAATTGAGAAGGCTTTTGCATGAGGGCGGGCTCTTCAGAACCCTCCCGATGGAAGCGTTCTTCGGCCCGTTTGAAGTAGTCAAAGGCACGGTCCCGAAAGGTCACATCGATCCAATCGCCCTCTCCGGCCACCGTCATGAGCTCTACCATGCGGTCGGCCACTTCGGCGTAGGTCATTTCTTCTAAGTCGGCCACCCGACCATCGGATTTCTTGCCGAAATAAAGCTTTTGATAATCGGCGTTGATGCGCTCGATGATTTTGGCTTTATCCTTTTGAATGGCGGCAGCGGCTTCTTCAGCGGGCTTGGAAAAATATTTATCGTCAAAATCTTTCCAAAGTTTAACACCGCGAGTGGCCACCTTATGAATGGGGGCATCGAGTTCCGACTGAACGGTGACCACCCCACCGGCCGGTCCTTTATAGGTTTGTTCCCACTGCGTTTCGCGGCTAACCCCGGGAGCGTCCACAATGAGCTGCTTCACTCCCTCGGCGGTCTGAGCCTCCTTGGCTACCATCAAGCGACTGCCTAAAAGGACCGCATCGAAGGGCATGGCCGGGTAACCGAGAGATTGGCTCCATTCACCGGTCAAATAGGGAAGGCTGTCTTTTCCATCGCCCACACCGGAGCCCATGACGAGCAAAATGTTTGGGTGGCGCCGAATAGCATCATAGGTTTGCAAAATGGGATCATGGGCGTCTTCATAACTGTGATGACCACCACCGCGTCCGCCGGTCCATTGGATCATAATGGTGGTTTCGGGATTGTCTTTGGCAATGGCCACCACATCTTTGATGGATTGGGTGGCTCCGGGCTTAAAGGCCACGTGTTTGATTCCCGCCTCGCGGAATTGAGTTAATACTTCCTTGGCATTTTCCGGACTCGGAACCCCGGCGGCTACCGTAATACCGTCCATGGGTTTGCCCTCGCGGGCCATCAGCTGCACCAAGGGTGCTTGAAAACCCCAAAGGTAGGCGTTTAAGAAAAGCAGGTTCGAGGTAATGCCTTCTCCCGGCTCAACTTGATCGAGAATTTTTTGCACCCGCTCACGGTAATAGGCTTCGGTGTGCTGGCCACCGCCCGCCAATTCGCCGTGGAATCCGGAATTGATCACCGCACCCATGAAGGTTTCATTGGCGGAGGTTGGCGTCATGCCCGCCTGCATCACCGGCGGCTTGCCCAGGGTGCGGGTAAATTTGGTATCGACCATGACCGTTCCATCGGCCAAACGCACTAATTTGGGACCAAAGTCCCGGGCCCAATGGGGAGCCTTCTGAACGGCCGCAAGATTGGAATCGGTAAGAAAGGAACGGTCCGGCAAGGAACCCTTGCCCAAGACACCACCGAGAATCACTTGCACGCCGGTACCACTTTTGTTGCGGGCGGTAATGGCACCGATGCCGGCACTGCCGCCGGGACCATAGTCGACCACATGGGTGACGCCATTTTCAGGGCTCGCCTTGGCCGTCGCCGCTTCCCATAATACGGGGTGAATGCTCTGCATGCGGATCAGATCGCCGGTAAGGTCTTTACTTTGTTGCAAATTGCTACCATCGAAGGTGCTGTATACGGGCACCTGCAGGTCTTCGGAACTAAAGGTGATGCCCAGCCGTTTCATATCGGCCGCCAAGGCCTTAGGAACCGACTTCATATAGTACTGGGTATGGAAGGCCGCACCCACGGGAAAATAATTGGTCACCAATTCTAATTTTCGATCGGAGAAAGGTACCCTTCCCTGATCACTTTGGCTGTCGCTTGGTTTAAACTCATCTTGTCGTAGCGTTTCTCTCAAGAAATGGAGGCCCTCCGGATGGCCGGAGACCACCACCGCGCGAGGTCCGTTGACTAAGGAGACTTCTACTTGGCGGTCCGCAGGCAAGGTTTGATTGGCACGGGCCACGTATTCTTCCACCGTTTGCGGTGACAATTTTAAGATCCCCAACATGGAGGTGGGAACGCCATCGCCGGCGGCCACTGAGGCCTCGATCACATCGGGATTGATGGTGGTCTCGGGGTGGGCCTGGCCCATACGTATGCCCTGCCATAAAAGGTAACGTGCTGCTTCGGCGGTATTGCGAATAAAGTCCTGTTCCGTAGCGGACTTGGCCACCACTACCGAAGCCATGACACCCTGGGAGTGTCCAGTGGTGCCTTTAATGTATTTTCGCAGTTCGGCCGGGGCTAACCCGAGCGCCTTCATATTACTGTAGTAGTGACCCAATTGGGTGAGTAGGATGAGAGGCTGACTCACGGCAGAGGAAGACAAGTATTCATCGGAGGGAGTTTTCACTTCGCCACGCAACCATCCCACCACATCAAGACCTTGGCCATGCTGTCCGGCCTTTTGTGCTACCGAGCTGGCCACGTCCTTTTGCAACACCTCGGCCACGGCCTGAACTAGAGGTTGGACTTCGGGATAGGTCTCATAGAGATTTTTCAATTCACCCAAATAGGCGTTGGCTTGGCCGCCAAATTGAGGAAAAAAACCTGCCTCACCCGATTCGATGGCGCG
>JAJFLL010000096.1 GCA_021772695.1 Deltaproteobacteria bacterium | reverse complement strand
TCTTCGGAAGTTTTCTGACCCACCCCTTTGGCTTTTCCCGGGACGGCCAAGATTGTTCGCACAAGTTATTGACCAATAATAATGACTGCCAAATCTTCGGCACCTTTTCCCCCAATCGACGGGCCTTTTACCACACCCATTTGGTTGTAGTGGGAACCAGCCGTGAAATCTTTGACTTTGCTAGTTGGATCGGCCGTGGCGTTAGGCCCAAAGTCGACATAGACCCCACCAGCATCGACTTCGGTGAGCAACCCACCGACATGCCCAGTGGCCCTCAATCGGTCAACGTGCAAAACGTTGGGACCGGTCCCTTAATCGTGAGCAACGTCTCCTTGGTAGACGGAACAGAGTTTAGCCTGGGTAATGAAACTTGTACCGCTGCTCCCGTAGACCCAGGTAATTCCTGTAATATTGAGGTCATCTTCGGACCATCGATGATCGGCAATTTCACCGACACCCTGCAAATCACCGACAATGCCCAAGACTCTCCCCAAGAGGTGGCACTAGAAGGTGAAGGCATTGCCCCCTTGATGCCGGCCATCACCCTCTCGGCTTCCGAATTAGACTTTGACCTGCAAGCCGTCGGCGTCGCCAGTGCTCCCATGGATGTTATCCTGACAAATAGCGGCACCGGTGATCTTGATTTGACGGGTATTTCCCTAAGCTCTGGCGGAAGCGACTATTCTCAAAGCAACGATTGCGGTCCTTTCCCTGCAACGCTAATGCCCGGAGAATTTTGCACTATCTCCAATACCTTTACCCCAACGGCCATCGGAGAACTATTGGGTGATGTCACCATTACCGCCACCGGCCTAAGTGACGAACACATTGCCTTGGAAGGTATCGGGTTTATTCCCGGCAGTGGCGATTTCAGTCTATCCGTCAATAATCTTGATTTTGGCGAATTCAACGTGGGTGAACAAACGGGTCCCCAAACGGTGACCGTCACCAATACGGGAAGTGAACCCCTTAACTTTGCCAGCATCGTCTTCGGCGGTAACGATCCCAGTAGTTTTTCCATGATCGATGAATGCGGCGACGATCCCCTACCCATCGGCGACACCTGTATTATTGAAGTCTTTTTCGGACCGCAAGAAGACGGCACCCTCACGGCAACCATCACCCTGACCGATCAGAACGGACAGGTGCAAACCATCACCCTCAATGGAATAGGTATCGGCACCGGAGGTGGTGATGTGGGTGGCGGTGGCGGCTTTTGCGCCTTGAGAAAAGACAGTGTTTCCTCAGGTGGAGCCATCACCTCAATGCTAGCTATTGGATTCATGTTGATGGCCTGGACCATTCGCCGTCGAATAACACGGGCCTAATCGTCATCGGGAACTTTTTCGGGTGGTGGTAAAAACACCGCCCAAACGGCCTTTTCTAATTCCTTTAAGGGGTATTGGCCATTGACCGGCCCCAGACTGCGGTTATCCGCTTCGCCCTCGGGTCCCACAAAACCCCTTTCAGGGTGATAGGTGTCTTCGCGATAGGGGCCGAAGGCCTCTTGCTCCACTCCGCTCATTTGAACTCTAGAACCGAAAATTTTACCCGTGGGAAAATGCTCGGGAGATTTCCCCGGTGCCAAAAACGGCACATAGGCCGGTGTCATAAAAAAGGCCAATTGCCGGGCGGCACGAACCCAATGGGCGCGACGACGCAATATTTTTTTGGCCTCATTCACATCGATTTCATATCGTATGGCATAGGCCTGGGCGGCAAGATCCAAAAGCGACCGGGCATTTTTTTTCAACCCTTGGGTCTTGCGCCAGAAGTTTTCGTGATCAGGCCCGGCTTCGCGACTCAGGCGCTGACCCAAGAACAGGAAGGCCGCGTGCAGCGCGTTGGCCAGAGACAGAACCTCAATCAAATGCTTACGATCCGATTGACCGGCCAGGTGGGAAATTTCATTGGCCCAGGGTTTGCGGGAATCGCCGATCTCATCTAAAGTGGCCAACTCTTCGAGATCTCTAATGCCACTCAACCCCATATTGGGATGTCTTAGCGCGGCCGGCCAATTATCGAGTCGACCGATACCAAACCTATCGACAAAGGAAAAAACCAAGTCTGGGGCAAAGATAAAGCGACCCAAATCCATCCTGGGCCAACCTTGCACTTGTCGTTCGCGGTTATGAAAAATATTAATGGGTGCCGTATGAAACAGGCCTCTAGTCGCTAAATAAAAAATATCTCTAATATTGATTTGGAGGGCTTTGGAAAAGTCTTCGTCACTTATTTTTTGATCATCTAAATAATCGTAGTACTCCTTAGGAGCCTTAAAAGCGATGCCCTGGCCCCGTTCCCCAAAATCAAAGACAATGGGTTCTCCGACGGAATTTAAAAGGGGTTCCGGCAGCTCACTTGCCAAAGGTTCAAAACTCAATAAGTGCTGCCAGGCAAGTTCGCGGGCCAAATACTGAAATCCTTGGTTGGGCCGCGCCATTTTTAGCACCAAGCTTTGTTCCGAATCCTGCAACGGCCAAACCATGGAACGACCACGAATCTCGGCCCTACCGGCAATGGGAAAACGGTCTAAAAATTGCTCTAAACTTTCGGGGCGCATTTCAAAATGGACCTTACCTAAAGTCAATGGCGAATTCCGTGATTCATGGGGAGCCAGGTAGGTTCCCATAAATGCGGGCAAAGTGGAGTATCCGTTTCCCCCATCGCCCATTTCGATTTCACTGGTGCCTAAACGGCTAAAAATCTTCTCCTGGTATGCCGAAAAAAGATTTTTCCTTAAGGCAGTGGCAAGTCCCATGGCGATATTTCTCATGGTATGGGGATTGGGGTGTCTAAGCCCTCGATCCATCAGGACTTTTAAGGCAGATTCCGCCAAAGGGCCTGCTTTGAATTGGGCAAGCCTATTGATCCACTCAGCCATGCGAAAGGAAAAAAGTGGATCGGCGATATCCCAACCGTGTCGATTCAAAACTTCAAAGCCTGGGCGTAAAATTTGCCCGTCATACATGTCAAAAAATAAATCCCAACACTTGAATAACCTTCGTAAAAGTTCTCCAGATTTTTGCCTTTTTACCGTTAGAAATAATTTTTCTAGATAGGGTTCATCGAAGACTTCAGGACGGCTGCGTACCAATCCCACTACACCGCTCAACAAGCCTTCCTGTAAAGACACCGAAAGCGCGGCATCGATGGCTTGTAGCAAAATTTTTTGGGTTCTTCTCACCTGAGAAATTGGCGCGTGACTCCAAAAACGAGACATGACTTCTAATCCCCTTAAGGGGATCCAATCGTTTCCCAGTCCAATGCCCAGGCGGTGAGATTCTAAGATGGCAAGGGCTTGCTCCAAGAAGGCAAAATTTTCAGGCAATGCCATAGACTCGGGGGAATATTTTGCCAATTGGCTCAAAAACACATCAAAATCTTCTCGACTCATTTGGGGCGCCGGCACCGTATCGGCCTCAAAATCCACTTGTGCTTCTTGTAGAGGTAACAGGAGTGGATCCACCTCTTTACGAAATTCTTCCCGATAGATGGGAATGGGGGACCTCATGGGTCGAGGTGCATTTGGATCTTTGTCCTCGGAAAAATAAACCTGGGAGCGATCTATTCCCAAATCTAAGGCGAATTGAAAAATGGCCTCGGAAAATATTTTGGAGTTGAGAAAGCGTTCCGACGAATAAAGTTGAGTAACCAAGAGTGCCGGCCTTCCCGACGAGTCCCTAGTGATCTCCAAGGTACGTCGAGCAGCGATCTTATCGTCTATTTTGTAATAAGCCGCTTTAAATTGGCCATAGCGTAATTTTAACAATGGTTGCCCGGCCTGATTGGCCTCCCCAGGCATCAGTAAACTCTGACAGTCTCCAACCGGCTCATCGCCCAAATAAACCATTTCACCAGGCCTTCCAGTGATAAGGACCGTCTCGGCCGTAGAAAAATTATTGAGTCCCCGTTGCAATCGCCAATTAAATTTTTTCAATACATCTTTTAGGCCCGCAAAAGATTTATTGTAGGTACGGATGATGGCCTGATAATTAAATTCAAAAAATTTAATCAAGGACACCACATCACGAATTCTGTGAAATTTACCCTGCCTTAATTTCTCACCTAACTGCCTTACTTTCAACGGCAGATCTCCCAATAAGGAGTCCTCTCCAGGAGGCAGGTCTTGAAAACGATCGAGGGCATGGAGCACTTCTTCGATCATGCGCTGTTGTAAGGATTCCGGAGTCAAAGCCCCCAGGGGTTCTTCAATCTCTAGAAAAAAATCTTGACCCCAGGATC
>JAJFLL010000095.1 GCA_021772695.1 Deltaproteobacteria bacterium | reverse complement strand
TTTTTATCAGCCAGCAATTGGTCTAGGTGGGCCAATTGTATTTCAACGATGCGATTAAGTTGTTCCTGATGCAATGATTTGAAAATAATCGTTTCATCGATTCGATTGAGAAACTCAGGTCTAAAATGGCTTCTTAGAGCTTCTAAAACCCTGGATTCCATTTGCGCATCATCTTTTCCTGCCAATTCGGTAATATATTGGGAGCCAATGTTACTGGTCATGATCAAGACAGAATTTTTGAAATCCACGGTACGCCCTTGACCATCGGTGGCACGCCCATCATCAAGAATTTGTAACAACACATTAAAAACTTCAGGATGGGCCTTTTCAATTTCATCAAAAAGAATGACTGAAAAGGGTCTTCTTCTAACTGCCTCAGTCAATTGACCGCCCTCTTCATAACCCACGTATCCTGGAGGCGCCCCAATCAATCGACTGACCGCGTGTTTTTCCATATACTCACTCATATCGATGCGAATCATGGCGTGCTCGTCATCAAAAAGAAATTCCGCCAAGGCTCGAGCCGTTTCTGTTTTTCCCACACCGGTTGGTCCCAAAAAAATAAAAGAACCGATAGGACGATTGGGATCTTGTAAACCAGCTCGCGCTCGACGCACAGCATTGGAAACTTTTTCAAGGGCTTCTTCTTGCCCCACCACCCGTTCTCTAAGCCTAGATTCCATATGGATGAGTTTTTCCACCTCCCCTTCCAACATTTTAGATACGGGAATCCCCGTCCATTTGGCCACAACAGCAGCTATATCTTCAGCGCCGACTTCCTCTTTGAGCATTTTTTGATCTTTTTGCATTTCGGCGAGATTGGCATTTTGCTCTGCCAAGTCTTTATTGAGCTGGGGTAATTTTCCGTACTTCAGTTCGGCCGCAAGATTCAGGTTTCCTTCTCGCTCAGCCTGCTCAATTTCGGTTTTAACCTGTTCTGTAGCGGTCTTGACTTGACGTATCTTGGAAATAGCCTCCTTTTCGTTTTGCCAATGCACCTTTAATTCGTCTCTCTTTTCTCTTAAGTCAGCCAACTCTGCGATAATGGCATCTAATCTTTCTTTTGATGCCGCATCTTTCTCTTTCTTTAAGGCCTGCTCTTCAATCTGAAGTTGAATCACCTTTCTCTCAATTTCATCGATCTCGGTAGGCATGCTGTCAATTTCCATTCTCAAGGAGCTTGCCGCTTCATCGATTAAATCGATGGCTTTGTCGGGAAGGAATCGATCGGTAATATAGCGATGACTTAAGCTGGCCGCACTTACCAATGCGGTATCTTTAATGCGTACCCCATGATGGACTTCGTAACGTTCCTTTAAACCGCGAAGAATAGCGATGGTATCCTCGATACTCGGTTCTCCCGTATACACCGTTTGAAAACGCCGCTCTAAGGCAGCATCTTTCTCGATATGTTTTCGATATTCGTCTAAAGTAGTGGCACCCACACACCTAAGTTCCCCTCGAGCCAAAGCGGGTTTTAACATATTGGAAGCGTCCATGGCTCCTTCAGCGGCACCCGCACCTACCAAAGTGTGCAATTCATCGATGAAGAGGATGATTTGCCCGTCAGAACCGGTGATTTCTTTTAAAATGGCTTTCAGGCGGTCCTCAAACTCACCCCGGTATTTGGTTCCCGCCAACAAGGATCCCAGATCTAAGGCCATTAACTTTTTATCGCGGAGCGTTTCAGGCACATCTCCGTTAATGATTCGTTGGGCCAGGCCTTCAACGATGGCGGTCTTACCCACACCGGGCTCGCCAATTAATACAGGGTTATTCTTGGTACGCCGCGAAAGCACTTGCACGACGCGACGGATCTCGTCATCGCGCCCGATCACAGGATCGAGTTTACCCATGCGTGCCAATTCAGTCAGATCCCGGGTGTATTTTTCTAAAGCCTGATATTTGGTCTCGGGGTTTTGGTCGCTGACCCGATGAGTCCCCCGCACCTCTTGCAAGGCCTTTAACAGGGTGCCCCGGTCGACCCCTTGGGTCGATAGCAAGGAGCCGCCTTGGTCGACTAAGGCCAACAGCAGGTGCTCGGTACTGACATAGTCATCCTTTAGCTTCCCAGCCTCATGATGGGCTCGTTCCAATACCTTCTTCAGGGAGGAAGATAGGTATTCACCAGTGCTTCCCGATACCTTGGGAAATTTCTCAATGGCCTCTAAGACTTTGGCTTGCAGGGCCTCAGGTTCAGCGCCTAACTTTTTCAGCAATGGCCCTACCAGCCCTTCCTTTTGCCGTAGCAGCGACAACAAAAGATGAACCGGTTCTACCTGTTGATTGCCGTATTCACTTGCCTGGTGTTGCGCTTCTAATACGGCTTCTTGGGCTTTGATGGTAAATTTATCTAATCGCATGAAACCTCCGGTTTCCTGACTTTAGATAGGTAGTCCCAGAGAGGACGTCAAGAGTTGGAAGAAAAATACAGGATTCATCTTAAAGGCTTACTCGGGATGAGCCAAGCGGAGATCAGGATAAAGTAAGGAGAATAAGAGAGGGTGGCTTGAAAAAGACGATTAAAGCTGGGTCTTTAGCTGGTTGGCACGCTTAATCCAACCCCGCGCAATGAAGATGATAGAGAGCAATACACCCACGATAACCACCATAAGAAACCAGACTCCCCAGAGCGTACCCTGGGTCAACGGATTGTCGGGATCTTGGTAGCAGGTGCTGCAGGCCTCCAGATACCGGGGCCAAAGGGGCAGACCTAGAATAACTGAAACAACCGCCAAACTTAATAAGCGAGAATATTTTTCAAGAAACCACCGTAGATAACGATAGAGCAAAATCGTTCCCGCGGCTCCGAGCCCACTGAAGAAAAAGCCGCTGTAATTGCCCGTTGTTTTGTAAAAATAAACACCCCAGAACACCATCCCTAAGGCGAGCAGTCCAGAAACCGAGATGAAGAAAATATGGAACTTCTTTAAAGACATATTAAAAAAAGTCGGGAACCAGGGGCCCCTTAGTGGTGTCAGCGAAAAAGGTTACTAACAGCATAAAGATGAAGAAAAATGCGGTCAATAGACAAACCGTATAGATCAATTTCTTCTCGGAAATCATGTGCATGAAATAAGCGACTACGAGGCCGCCTTTAACTGTAGCAATGGCCATAGCGATAGTAACATGAAGAGCCGGACTGACATGAATATAAGAAGCCCAAACGGTAACTACCGTTAATACGGCCAGGGCTAAGAATACTACTACGTAGATCTTAATATGCTTTAACATCTCTTCTGGATTGTGAGACATGGTCGCTCCTAAAGAATTAGATCAAATATAGGGCCGGGAAGAGGAAGATCCAAACCAAATCAACGAAGTGCCAATAAAGCCCAGCGGCTTCAATACGATTGGTAAACATTACCGGACGATTTTTCCATTCACGCCCAGCAACGATGAGAAAATACGTATTGACCACCAAGCCTCCGATGATATGCAGCCCATGCAGCCCGGTCAAAGTAAAATAGGTAGCAAAAAAGTTATTGGTAGCAGGCCCCCAGCCATGATGAAATTTTTCCGAATATTCCACATACTTTATGACCAAGAAGATAACGGAACAGAGTAAGGTAATGCCCATATAGAGTCGAAACTTATTCAAACTCTTGAGCATCAATGAAGCCCAGGCCATGACCATAGTCACCGATGATCCGATCAATACCATCGTATTAACGGTGGCTAGGGGTACGTTCAAAATCTCATCAGCTTTGGGCCAACTGGCCGCTCCGACCCGTAAAATGATGTAGGCCGAGAAAAGCCCACCGAACAACATGACTTCGGTGGCCAAAAACAACCACATACCAATCTTGGAATTCACAACCCCCGTTACCGGATGAGGGGTTTCGATATATTTAATTTCTGCCGACATGATATTGGATTCCTCTCCTAAAAGACTTATGCCACTTGCTCCGACCGAGTGGACTCCTCGTTTTGGGGTAGATAATCTTTTGCTTCACCTGGAACCGAATATTCATAAGGACCCCGACACACCACTGGGTCTTGTAAAAAGTTTCCATGGGGCGGTGGCGTAGGAGTTTGCCATTCAAGGGTAGTGGCCTCCCAAGGATTATCATTTACTTTCTTCCCGAATTTCATGCTGAGAAAGAAATTGGCAATGAAGATCAATTGAAAGGCCCCTAAGGACCAAGCCGCAATAGAAATCAACACATTGAGGTCTTGTATAGCTGCGCCATTGGCATAAAACGTTGGGTCATAGAGCCGACGATTCAACCCGGCGAGTCCTTGAAACAACATGGGGAAAAAAATTAAATTAATACTGACTACAGAACCATAGAAATGGACCTTGCCCCAGAAGGAACTCATTTTTCGACCCGCCGCCTTGGGATACCAATAATAGATTCCAGCGAAAAGCGCGAATAAGGACCCCGGAGCCACTACATAATGAAAGTGCCCGATGACGTAATAAGTATCGTGAAAGTAAATGTCAGATGCGGTGAGGCCCAGAGGCAACCCGGTCAATCCGCCGATGGCAAACATCGGCAAAAAAGTGAGGGCGAACAACATGGGCACGTTAAAACGAATGGAACCACCCCACAGGGTGATGATTAAGACCGTCAAGATGACAACCGACGGAATACTGATGATCATGGTGGTCACTTGAAAAAAATTACTCATGGTCGTGCCCATGCCCGTCATAAACATATGATGAGCCCACACCAGGAACGACATCAAACCCAAAAAAATCACGGAATAAATTAGGGTTTTATAGCCATAAAGGGGCTTGCGGGTGTTGGCCACGATGATCTCGGTGATGATTCCGATGGCCGGCAAAATAAGGACATAGACTTCGGGGTGGGCCAAAAACCAGAACAGATGCTGCCAAAGAATGGCGTTCCCTCCTCCGGCAATCTCCATGGGGGTATTACTCACGACCAAACCGGAAGGCATAAAGAAACTAGTGCCCGCCACACGGTCCATCAATTGCAAAATACCCGCGGCTTCTAAGGGTGGAAAGGCCAACAACAATAGAAAGCTGGTGACGAATTGGGCCCAAACAAAGAAGGGCAGCTTAAAGAAGGAAAGGCCGGGGGCCCGAAGTTGAATGATGGTCACCAAGATATTGACCGAACCCAATAGGGAAGAGGTGATTAAAAACACCATCCCCACCAGCCAATAGGTTTGTCCTGCAGTGGCAATGACAGAAAGTGGTGGATAAGAAGTCCAACCGGAATTGGCGGCACCGCCGGGTATGAAGAAACTGGCCAACATGATCATGCCACCGACGAAGTAGACCCAGTAACTGGCGGCATTCAGCTTTGGAAAGGCCATATCTGGAGCACCCACCATCAGCGGCACCAGATAATTCCCAAAGGCCCCTACTCCCAGCGGAACCACGCCCAAAAAGATCATGATGGTGCCATGCATGGCGCCCAGCGAGTTATAAAACTCGGGTAACATCACACCACCGGGCATCCCGTTGGTGAAAATTTTTCCGGCAAGGGGCATGGCCTCCCCGGGAAAGGCCAGCTGCCAGCGCATCAGCATCATCAAGCAAAAACCGAGGAAGAGAAAAACCAAAGAGGTAATGCCGTATTGGATTCCGATGACCTTATGGTCCACGGAAAAAATATATTTTTGAATAAAACCCGGTTCTGGATGATGTGCTTCGCTCATGGTTTATCCCTTCGTAGCCTCTGATTCGGGAACGGTGTCGACCTTGGCCTCTGCAGGTGCTTCTTTTTTGAAGGGCCGAGGCTGCTCTTGCCACCATTTTCCAAAGTCTTCATCGTTATCAACGGTAATGATGCCCTTCATCAAACTGTGCCCGACTCCGCATAATTGAGAACAAATGATTTCAAACTGGCCCGTTTGGGTGGCCGTAAACCAAATGGGAACAGCCATGCCAGGGGTGGCATCTTGCTTGACCCTAAGTACGGGCACCCCGAAACTATGGATCACATCTTTTGAAGATATTTGGGCAATGATCGGTTTGTTCACCGGAATATGAAACTGATTGACGGCAAAGAAATCGTCTACACTTGCCGGATCATCGGGATCGATACCCAGAGGATTAAAGTCGCTGACAAACTTAATGGAAGTTTTTCCAAATTTACCGTCTTCACCGGGATAATGGATATTCCACACAAATTGTTGACCCACCACCCGAACCGTTAAGGCATCTTCTGCTGCGGGAGGATCGGTCTTATAGCGGTTCCATATGGGGAAAGAGAGGCCCACCAACAAAAAAACTTCAAACAGGACGATCCCCACCTCAATGAATTTTGGGAGTTTACTGGTGGCCGATTCATAATTGGCCTGGTGCCCCGGCCTTTGGCGATGGCGAATCAAGGCGATCGTAAGGAAGATTCCCCATCCGATGAAGAGCGCCACCATGAAAATATGCACAAGGTAAATCAATTGGTCGATGCCATGTCCGTGCAGGCTCCAATCGGGTGGCATCAGGTAACCGTATTTAATCTTTTCCATTTAATTCAACCCTTTAACCAAATTGAGGGAAAGTGGGAACTTTCCTGGGGCGGCGCCTTGGTATCACGGCATCCCCTGATCGTCAAGTTTCTCTAACCGCTTGGTACCATTGCGTTTTTAGAACTTTGCGCCCTTAACCACGAGTCGTAATCTTCTGGGGTCAAAACTCTAAGCCTTCCCATCATTTTTCCATGGCCCACCCCGCAAACTTCCGAACAGGCAAAGGGGAAGCTCCCAATACGGCGCACCTCTAAAATATCCTCGGTCAGTATTCCAGGTAGCAAACGTCGGTGAAATTTCAGACTGGGCAGAAAAAAGCCATGGAACACATCTACGGATTTTAGCTGTAGCTTCAGGCGAGTACCCACGGGAACCACGATTTCATTATTAAAATGAAAATCGTCATAGGTGTTGAAGGTTTGATCCGGGCCTGCTTGAGTCACCGTCCATTGAAACATCCGGCCTTCAATGAGCACTGAACGATCTTGTAATGGGCCTAAATATTTATCGGAACGGCTCGTCGAACAGGACAACAAGAGCCACAAAAATAAGAAGCCTATTTTTGCAAGGTTGGGCATGTACGGACTCATTTTCACCAGGGGTTAAAAACTCCCTAATCTACATTAATTGCGAGGCGAAAAAAAGGGGTGGCAAGCTGGGGAACTAAACGCCTCCAAATGTGAAAAAAATCAGCTCTTTTTCCATTTTATGGAACACCCTATGGCGGGTAACTGTTTAGAATCTGGTGATTTTCCTGCCAATAGGGCATCAAAGGCCTCTCGAATATCGTGCCGCGTCACTTGAGTTGCGTCTTGCCACTGATCATCCACTTGCCCGTGATAGGCTAATTTGCGATTAGCATCATAGACATAGATGTCAGGCGTACAAACGGCCCCGTAGGCCTTAGCCACTTCTTGGGTGGAATCTATTAGATACGGAAACCCATAGGACTTTTCTTGCCACCGCTTGAGCAATTTTTTCGGGGCATCTTCGGGGTAATCGGTGGGGTCATTGGAACAGATTCCCACCAGTTGAACCCCCTTAGGACCATAATCTTGTTGCAAGGCAATGATGCGATCCTCAATGGCTTGAACATAAGGGCAATGATTGCAAATAAAGAGGACAACTAAAATTTTAGCATCAGAAAAACTTTTGAGACTAAACTCTTGGCCTTCTACGGATTTTAATCGAAAATCGGGAGCAGGGCTGCCAAGTTCAATCGGTTGGGATTTCAACAATACCATAGACTTTCTCCTCAAAGACTTCCGCTTCCTCTATTTCAAATACTTGCGGAATATGCAAGGTGAAGGGCTTTAGCTATGGGCCGCTACGTCAGAAAAGATCGATTTTATCAAAAAGCCAAGGAACAGGGCCTGCCCTCGCGGGCCAGCTTTAAAATCGAGGAAATCATTCAAAAATTTTCTTTCGTGAAAAAGGGCAGTCGAGTCCTCGACTTGGGAGCCGCTCCGGGAGGTTGGACCGTCATCCTTTCGCGGACCATCGGGCCGCAGGGCCACATTTGGGGCATCGATCGCTTGCCGTTAAAAGATGTGGGCGGGGCCAACATCTCCTTTTTTCAAGGTGATATCTTTGGTGAAGAAACTCAATCTTGGTTGGACCTCGAACTAAAAGGGAAAAAGCTCGACGCCATTTGCTCCGATCTGTCGCCCAATATCTCCGGAATCTATTTTAAAGACGCCCTGGCCTCGGTAGAATTGGCCCAAAAATCATTAAGCCTATGCCAAAAATATTTAACCATGGGCGGAAATTGGGTCGCCAAGGTTTTTCCCGGCAAAGAATTTCAAGAGTTTGACCAAGAGGTGCGGGCCAATTTTGGCAGACGAAAAATATTCGAACCTCAATCCACTCGAAAGAGCTCCAAAGAAATTTATGTTTTAGGTTTGAAATTCAAAGGGCCTGGTTGCCAGCAACCGCCCCCGAAAGAATAGACACCCCTGCCCCACATCTTTCTACACCGGGGTCCCACCCCGACAATAATTGGCCGGCTGCGAAGAGATTATCAAAACATACCTGCCCCTCGGCATCGAGCGGTTGCGAGTGGTCATTGACCTGAATACCGATACTACGAAACGGTTGCCGCTGGGCCATGGTTTCCCGAGAAAGTCGACTCCAAGACAAACCCTTAATGGACTTGCCATCACAAAATAATGGTAACCCAAAGAGGGTTTCCCGAATCTGCCGTTTTCCCTGAATACCACCACCAATATATTTTCCCGTGGCCAAGATAAAACTTTTGGCTTTAACTCTGATCCGTTCATCGCCCTGGTGGACCCATACGGACTGCACCCGACGACCTTCCGATTCATAACCCACAGCCTCGGCGCCCAGCACATCAAAACCTTCCGATTTAAAATATTTAAGGATGGCTTCCGAGAGGCGCCAACCGGGAACGCTGGGAACAAAGGCCAGAGTTTCTCCCACCCTTCGACCCGTTACCTTCTCAAGGGCTTCCATAATTTGACTGGTATGGATCATGCCCATGACAGGAGGAAAAAATAAATGGGTGTATACCTTGTTTCCCAAATAGGTCTGCAGCTCTTGGCTCAAGGCGACAAAGTTTTCTTCTTGATCGAGAACATGGGCAATTTCAAAGGGTGATAAAGAGGATTTAGAAGCTAAATTGGGCACCGTTAAATCCACCTGCCCCACCCATTCGAGATAATCATTGGCTTGCTGTTGTTGAAAGGCCTCTAAGGCCTGGGCCACAAAGGCTCCGTTAAAACTTGCCAATCCCTGAAAACCAACCACCAAGATGCGCGCCGCTTTCATGCGCCTTAAATCGGTGGCAGCCATGGATTTTTGCAACATGGCCGTGGCCTTCACTGTGCCCCACTCGGTAACCGCCGCGATCGGGTTGGACCCATCGCCGTCCATAGGTAAAGCCAGTATTTTAGCCAAAGTCTTGGCTTGAAATTGAATCCAAGAAAACATTGCCGGACCATCGAATCGGGGTTTGTAAAATTGAAAGGGATGATGCGGACTATTTTGCAAAGTATGATGGATATTTTGGTGAATCGAGGACCATTGGTCGACCTCCATCCCCGAAATACGGTGGGGGTCGTCACAGAGATCCCACGCCCCGGAAGACAAGGCCGCCGCACCGGGAGCCTTGCGAATTAAGGTGACCTCAACTCCCTTTTGACTCAATTGGGTCGCGGCAGCCAGGGAGGCCAAGCCACCGCCTATAATCACCACATCGGATTGGTGTACCATGCTCATCTTTGATTTAACGAAGCCAAATTAAAGGCCATTTGCACCAGCAATTCTTCCTGCTGCAAACCCACACCTTTTAATAGACTACGTTTTTGCTCCCATCGTTTTTGCATCGATTCTAAATATTGAGAAAAGACCTGCGGTACGCCCCAGCCCAATTCCTCACCC
>JAJFLL010000094.1 GCA_021772695.1 Deltaproteobacteria bacterium | reverse complement strand
GGAACATAAAAATTTCTCACTAGAATTTCTCATGGAAAGTCGTGAGGTCGGATACCGGTTTTCTGACGATTTTGAAATGACCTACCTTCAAGAACCCACAAAAAATATGGTGGGTGCCAAGCTGCGTTTTGCCATGTTGTTTCAAATACCATGGGAGGGCATGGTCAATTTGTCCCGTCAGGCTGTCCAAGATCCCGCCATGGCCTTAGACTTCTTTGACATCTTCGGTAAGCAAAGTACGGGATTTACCGTTGACCTCGATTTAGACCTTGGGCCCAATTATTTCGCCACTGATATTCAAAGTCGCTTGGCCCTACCCTTAGGAGGTGCCCTCAAGGGAATTCAACTACCCAAAAATTGGCAGGCCATTTCTCAGCTAGATGCATGGGGGCAAAAGGTATGGCGGAAGGTTGTAGAGACCTATGTCAGCAAAGGGTATTTCATTCTTAATCTAAAAATCTTCAGGCTCTCTAAGTTTCAGACCTGGTTAGATTCCTGGAAAAGCGGAACTTCTCTGGGTCTTGCCTTAGTCGCTCCCTATGTGGTGGTAGATGCCCAAAACGATACCTTGGCCGTCAAAATTGAGTTTAAGAATTCCGAAATTTGGGTCAACGATCAGGTCAGTTCGTCCCTGCAAAATCTTATTCAACCCTTCTTGAAAAAGTGGGGAGCTTCCTTTCCCGAAACTCAAAGTTCCCCCTGATTCAAAAGGTTCGTGACTCTCGTTTTTAATTCATCACGCACTTCCCTGAAAAAATTTAGGTCCCGGCCGATGGGGTCAGGAATGGGCCAATCGTATCTTTTTTTTGCGGGCAAATGGAGGCAGGCATCACCGCACCCCATCGAAATAACGTAGTCCCACATTTTTTCGGGAAGACTGTCGACGCCCTTGGAAAATTGGTTTTTGGTGTCAATTTTTACTTCAGACATCACGGTACCCACTTCGGGTGCGACAAACCCTGCCGGGCGGGAACCGGCACTAAAAACTTCCCAGGCATCTCCACCCAAATGACGGGCCCAGGCCTCAGCGATCTGACTTCGGCAAGCGTTGCCAACACAGACAAAGGCTACCGACTTTTTATTTGAAATAATTTTGTACAAAACAAGCCACCTTTTTGTTTTGAGGACGATAAATGCAGCATCGGGGAATCTGGACGGGCATTTCACAAAACCTTAAGGGTTACGGGTATTTTCATGGTGTTTCGGCAGTATTTCCAGTGCTTATTCTTAGTCTTTTTCATGCTATTGGCCAGCTTTCCGGCCTTAGCAGGAAGTCCTTTAAAAACCAATATCAATGGATTGCCCTTTCATTGGGGGTCGACGGTGGTTTTTCACCCTGAAAGTGGAGAACTCAAGGCCGGGGTATTCGACCATGACCAATCGGTGTCTTTAATTCGCGACGCCCTAGACCAATGGGCCCAGGTGCCAGGGGTAAACTTGAATATTGTTGAAGGGGAAACACTAGCCGACGGTGGTGATACCCATGCCGGCAATTACACCCAATTTTATAAGGCCAACCCGTGGCATTGTTACGACAATGATCCCAGTACACCCTGTAACAGCCCCATCATTTTTGACGAGGATGGTTCTATCATTGAAGACTTATTCGGCAGTTGTTCTCAATATTCTATCCTAGGATTTTCTGGATTTTCTGATGTGGCCGGCGACAGCGGCGACCCAACATGGACCCAATTAAAAAGAGGGCAGGCCATTTTCAGTGGAGCCTGTATTGCCCCTGCCCAAAGCAAGCCAGGATGTCAGCCCTGTAATGTTGTTTTAGAACCTGAAGAAGTCAAAACATTGGTTTTACATGAAATGGGGCATTTTTTGGGATTGGGCCATGCCCAAGTCAATCCCGATTCCTACTTGAATTGCCATGCCCAGGGCACCTGCACCGAGGAGATCGAAGAACACCTTCCGACCATGTTTCCCCTGTTGATGAAGGGTGCCAAAATGCTTTCGCTGCATCGGGACGATATTCTTTCTATGCAACGGCTCTATGGAAATCCTGATGCTGGAACTTGCCAAATCAAGGGAAAGGTATTGTCTGCTGATGGTACGAAGGTGCTAAGAGGGGTGGAAGTGGTGGCCCGAAATACCGAGGATTCCCAATTTTTCACCGATGCCTTCGCCACTATTTCAGGCGAAATGTCCCCAAAAGTAACCGCCACGGGAAAAGAAACCACAAACTGCTTGGAAAATTGCGGAGATTTTACGCTCAGTGGTCTAAAACCCGGGGAAACTTACCAAGTTTGTGTGCAACGAATTCTTGAAAATTTTACCGGTACCAAATTTGTTGGTCCCGCTGACCCTCCCTTTCAGGGTGTGGACCAGGATTGTCCTGAATCTTTAACATTTACCTGCCAATGTTCCGGGGGAGAGTGTGACCAATGGCAAGATGTGAAGGTGTTGACCAATAACCAGGGTGTGGACTTTGCTTATGCGGTAAGTCCAGAATCACCTGCCCTTGCCGCAGGTTGCAGCTTATCCCACAGATTTACACGAAGTTTTGCTTGGTATCGCTTGGCTTTTGTCTCCCGAATATTTTTCACTTAACCCCACCGAGTTTTTTCTTCATAATGGCCACCCACGAGTCACCATTTTTGAAGGAGTCTCTCCATGAGTCAGCCCCCAGATCCAAAAGTCCTCGAAGTATTAGAAGAAATTTTTCAGGAAGAAATGGGCGGAGTCATCCGCTATCTGCACTATTCCTTTATGATTATGGGTCATAATCGGATTCCCATCCAAAAGTGGTTTCGGGATCAAGCCCAAGAAAGTATGCAGCACGCCATCTTGGTGGGAGAAAAAATCACCAGCTATGGGGGGCATCCTACCTTAAAGGCGGCAGATGTACCTGAGACCAATAGTCATGAGATCGATAAAATTCTCGATGAATGTATTGCCTTTGAAGGTCACGGTCTGCAACTTTATCAAAAACTGGTGAGCTTGGCCGGTAACGATATTGCCTTAGAGGAATTGGCCCGCCAATTGGTTCGCGAAGAAACGGAACACCTCGATGAGGTGAAAAAGATGTTACGAAGAGCCAAATAAGAAGGGCGGCGAAAGTACATGGTGGAAAACCCTACCTATTCCTTAGCCACCTTTGCTGGCGGTTGTTTCTGGTGTCTCCAGCCGCCTTTTGACGGGTTACCTGGAATCCATGAGGTCTTGGTGGGCTACACAGGGGGTAGGCGTCCCAATCCCACCTATGAAGCTATCTGTAGTGGTGCAACCGGACATTACGAGGCGGTTCAGGTAAAATTCGATCCCGAAAAAATATCCTACGAAAAGTTATTAGAAATTTTTTGGCAAAATATCAATCCAGAACAGGCTGAGGGTCAGTTCTGCGATATCGGCAGTCAGTATAAGACGGCCGTATTTTACCACGACGCGGCCCAGCGAGAATCCGCTGAAGCTTACAAAACGAAATTACAGGCTTCCGGTGAATTTTCCGAAACTATTGCGACCGAAATACTACCAGCCACACAATTTTATGTAGCAGAAGATTATCATCAAGATTATTACCTGAAAAATCCCATGCGCTATCAAATGTATAAAGTGGGTTCAGGCCGCGACGCCTACTTAAAATCTCGAAAAAAAAATAAAGACTAATTCGACCTGCTTTTTAATGACCTAGTGATAGGGCTAGCGAACGCGATACGCATCTGTTGCTTTTCGGTCGTGCTGCAAGGGCGTTACATCAATAAAACTTCTTTTATTCCATGTATCTAAGCCTGCTTGACTTGATTTTTCCTCGGATAATAGTTAGCGCAATCCTGACTTTTTGAGCAATAATCCAGGAAACAACCCTTCGGGTTGCTTTCTTTTCATTTTTTCCCAAAAATTGGGTTTGTGTTTGTCGAGGGAAAAAACCGAAAGATATTTCTATATGTGTGGCATTTGTGGCGAAATTAGATTTGACGGTCAGAGTCCCAACGTCGGGGCGTTAAGAAAAACCCTCGAAGTATTGCGTCCCCGTGGGCCAGAGGCCGAAGGGCTTTGGG
>JAJFLL010000093.1 GCA_021772695.1 Deltaproteobacteria bacterium | reverse complement strand
CCCCCACTAGAAACACCTTGGAGTTCAAGAGTTTGATTTGGCCCGCTTCGCCCACTTCAGGCATGGCGAGGTGCCGTGCATAACGATCCAGTTTTTCCGTATCGAGAAAGGCGCGTTTTTCGGTGGGGCGGCCTTCCCGGGCCCATTGGGTGTAGCCTCCGATGAGGGAGTGGACCTTTTCGTAGCCCATGAGCTTTAGGGATTGGGCCGCCAGCGCGGAACGAACGCCGCCGGCACAGTAGAGCACCACTTCCTTATTTCGTTCCGGAACGGTATCTTCGATTTTGAGTTCTAAAAACCCTCGAGGTATCAAGTGAGCCTGGGGGACGATGCCCTGTTCTTGTTCGTCCTTCTCGCGAACGTCGACCAGTACCATCTGGGGGTTTTGTTTCATGAGCTGCTGCAGCTCGCCTCCGGTGATTTCAGAGATTTCCGACTTCGCTTGTTTGATCAGGTCTTGGGATGTTGCCATGGGGCGCTACTTTCCTCAAAAGGCTTAAAAATTCAATACCTAATAACTCTACCCTGAGAAGTCAAATTTGGGAACTGGGGTGATAATCCCTCGAAATTTAAAGAAATTAACCGAGGGACAAGATTTTCTGGAATAAAGGACTTGAGATGTCCTATGAAGCCAGTGAGATTTTGCGCCCGTAGCTCAGCTGGATAGAGCAACGGCCTTGAAGCCAATATAAATAGGAGCCTTCATGGGGAAACGGAACCCATGAAGTGGACTGCACCGTATCGGGGAAGCCTTTTTCCTTCAAAAGTAAGGAATGGTAATCCCGAGGAAACCTATGGTTGACCCGTCTGGGTGCCTAGGTGTTTTGAAGGCTCGGCAGACAAAGAGAGAATCCCGAGGGTAAAAACACCTAAGAATAATCAGAAAAAATTGGTCAAGATAGCCGCTGATTTTCGTAGGGTTCCGTAGAGACTATACGTGCAGCACCTGTGATGGTGAAGAGATAGTCCAGACCACAAATTCGCATTTGCGAAGTAGCGAAAGCTATAGCGGTAAGCTAAGCCGTAGGTCGCAGGTTCGAATCCTGCCGGGCGCGCCAAAGAAAACCCTAATTTCTATGACCTAGCCAAGGAAGCTGGTCTTGAATAGATTCCTGTGTTTGAATTGGAACCGAAACGGCAGACTCACCAAATAAGGTTGAGTGAAGCATTCTCCAGGTCGTTTGCAACCGGTTAAACCGGTAAGTGCAAATTAAAGAGAAAGGAATGTTTATGCAGGGAAAAGGCAAATGTCTGTGCGGTGAGGTGAAGATAACGGCTCACCAAGTCAGCAAAAAATTAGGGGCCTGCCATTGTGGGATGTGTCGAAAATGGTCCGGAGGGCCGTTGTTTGCCGTCGATTGTGGCACTGAAGTTAGTTTTGAAGGTCAGGAATTTATCGAAACCTACCAGTCTTCTGCTTGGGCCCAACGAGGATTCTGCAAGAAGTGCGGGACCCATCTTTTTTATCAATTGAAAGAAAAATCCCAATATATTGTGGCAGCGGGACTATTTGATGATGTGGCAAGCTTCGATTTTGACCACCAAGTCTTTATCGATGAAAAACCGGAATATTATAGTTTTGCCAATCAGACTAAGGATATGACCGGGGCCGAGCTTTTTGCCAAGTTGGTCTGATCTGTTTTGCCGCTATTCTTCAGCTGCCGATCTGGTTTTCGAAGCTGTGGGTGTAGGCTGATCAGGTAGTTTCCTGCCAAAAACCAGAAATAAAGGCCTAGGTGCAGAGGCAAAGGTGGGCACATCGCTGGTTTTTATTTGACTTTAGGATTCAAGGACTTAAAGAGGGGCGCGGGGTGGTTCCTACTCCGGTCGGGAAAGATTTTTTCGTGGTGGGCGTAGCTCAGTTGGTAGAGCACCACGTTGTGGCCGTGGTGGTCGCGGGTTCGAGCCCCGTCGCTCACCCCATTTGCGCCGTTAGCTCAGCTGGATAGAGCATCAGGCTTCGAACCTGAGGGTCGGGCGTTCGAATCGCTCACGGCGCGCTAATAATTTCGGCGTTAAGTCGGAATTTGAGCGAGATCATTTAATGCGATCGATAAAAAATTTCGCACTAGAGATCTCGCTGATTTTTATTCGGGTGATTAGCTCAGTTGGTAGAGCAGCTGACTCTTAATCAGCGGGTCGCAGGTTCGATCCCTGCATCACCCACACTATTTTGCTTACCCAATGACGGTCAAAGATCATTATGGGGTGATTTGATTTTTTGCTTTCCAAGGAGAATATCCCCAAATAAGACCCAATCCCCATGAACTACCGAGTCAACTCTAAGATTGTCTCATGATACTGGGGATAGAGTTTCAGCAAATCTTCGCGGCGTCCGATCTCAAAATCCGCAAACTCAAAGCCTGGGGCAACGGTGCAGCCGAGCAGGGCCCAGGAGCCTCCAGGTAGCAAGCGAGTTCCCTGCCAATATTCTTTCTCCACTGCGAAAAAGGGGTTTTGGCCTTTCTGAATCTTGGATCCCAAAACCACCTGTTGCATTTTACCCCCTGGAGATATTTGATTTAGTTGCACAGGGTCCCCGGCATAATAATGAAATAGCTCATCGGAGCGAACCCGATGAAAACAAGAAAACTCTTTGGGGGTTATTAAATAGTATATATGAGTGGAATAATTTCTATTTAAAGCACTAATTGTTCCCGAAGCTCGGTATACTTCCCGATAATATCCTCCCTCTTCTGGAAGGGGCCTTAAGCCTAATTTTTGAATCACTTCCTCCGCCGTCATAAAATGAAAACTAACATAAGCCTTGGACCAGAGAAATCAATTTAGCGGTGAAGGCTATTACCTTCTGAACCTTAGATAGATAAACCTTTCGCGCTTGGATTTGCTTTTTGTATTGGCCTTAGCTGAGACAGTTTGGGATTTGGCGTGTGAGGTTCAAAAAAAATATCAAGGTCGGATGGAGTTCGAAGTCGAGAAGGTGGCCTTCGAATAGAGTAAATAATTGGGCAAATAACCTTTCCACATGAGTCAATGTTGGTGGATCCTCATTAATGGAGTCCCCCCATTCATTGGACAAACATAACAGATTAGACACTTTTTCTTTCTTACCCATGTGGATCTTATCCAAAGAATCTTCTTTATTTTAAGGGTTTAGAGAAGCCATGGAATCCGGGCTCCTTGGCACCCTTCTTGTAATAGTTCTTTGATGAGAGTCGAATCCTTCGTCTCTTGGATTTCAGGAGGACACTATGGCACCCAAAGTCGATCTTATTTCTCGATCCCGAGGCGAGGATCCCGAAAATTTATTGGAAATCTTGAAACTAGAGTCTCCTCCGAATCCAACTCCAAAGGAAGGGTCGTTACCCCTCGTTCCCTTGGCCACTCCCTTGCCAAAGAAATTTCAAAGTGAGGCCAAAAATACCCCGATCTTTTCCTCAGCCCAGAACTATTTGGCACGCCAAGGCCCCTGGTATGATCCCTTGGTTTCATCTCCGGCGAACCAAGACTTTTACAAAAAATTAACGAGTTCCCATGGGCCCACCCGTGAGGTGGCATTGGAATACTTGGTCGGGGTTTATCAAAATAATCCCCAAGCTGCCTTCTTGTCGCTCCAAAACGAATTGTCTGAGAGACAATTCCATGGGCTTTTGGCCCGGGGCGGGCATACGGCCAAGGTATCAAAATTATTGGCAGGCTTGGGTCTGCAACTGGCAAATCAGGGGATCGCCAAGTTTGAAGCGGGCCAGAACCCAAGCCATCTTGAAACGGCCGCCATGGATGCCTATTTACCCGTGACCTCCGAAATTCGGCGCCTCATCGCAAAAAGCCCTTACCCCGACTCGTTTAAAGTCTTGGCCCAGGGGAACCGGACTTGCCGGCCGGGGAAGATTTCTCGCAAAATTAGTTTTCCCTGGTTCTACAACCATCATCAAAATACCGAAGGCCTGATCAAAGATCCTCCTGTTAGCCATCCGGAGCGAGTCCAACCCAATGAAATCAGTCCCAGGGTTTGGCACGGTATGAATGCTCAGCAAAGAAGGGCATTCTTGGAATCGCTACGGGGGGTAAAGGTGGCCAAGGTCTATACCTCAGGGAGAAAAAAATATGTGGTTCCGGCCGCCGCCGCTTTTGCCCTGAAAATCTGGGAGGGTGGAGACAAAAAAGGATTTTTAAAAGCGACCGCCGCAGCTCCTGAAGGTTTGGAGACATATATGCCGAAGGGGGCCGCCAAATATTTGGTTCATCACTTGAGGGAGCTACTGACTGAGATGGAGGTAAGTGGAGGGGAATGGTCTGAGGATGAGGCGGTCTTCACGGCCCGGGTTCTGGGACATCATCTTAAGCAAAATGTGGGTGAGGACCCCGAGAATTTGATTTTGGCGGTGGGTCGCTTGACTAAGGAGCTGATTTCTCTTTTGCCTCCCACGCCCCAGAATTTAGGCACGGTGGTGGGGGTTGTTCTGGGCGCACTCCTTATTAATTTTAAGGGGATCAAAGCCTCCGACCAGGAATCTATTTCACTCTTAAGGAAATTAAGTTTTGTCTTCGGTGCCTTTGGGGGAACCTATGGCAAGGCTTTTAGCACAGCCATCAATGCAGGCATTACCTTTGGCATTTACCAAGTCCGGGATCATCGTGAATTGGTGGCGAAACTGCAGGGTAGCCATCAATGGAATTGGACTCGGGCAAAATTACCTCCCATGCAGGACCCCGAGACGGGAGAAATGCGCCGGGATCCATTATTTGGAGTAGTGGCTGCAACCCGCTTAGATGGAGTACTCAATCGATTGGGTGGTTGGTAATTTGGGAAAAACTATTGTTGGGCGTTTTAGCCCATCGTTTGGCGAAGCATCCCTGGTGAATGCCAGGGCGAATTGCCATCTCTGGAACAATCTTTCTCAAATACATTCGCAAAATCCCACTTCAGTTCCACAGGCCTGGGAGACCTCAGAATTTGTGCAACAAGGCAGGCCGTCGTCACAGTCCCCGTCATTTCGACAAGGGGCCCTGAAGCCACCGTTTCCCGGAGTTACGTTGGAACAATTAACGCCCGGTGCCATTTGCTCTTCGGGAACACAGTGGCAGGGGTCCTCGGCGCCCACGGTGTCGTTGTCGCAAGTGAGATTTTCTCCGCAGTCGGAATCGAAGACACAAAATTGGCCTTCATCGGCGGGAAGGACGTTAGGCCGTTGGATGGCGGCAAAGGCGCAGACGTTGTTGCATTGGCCAAACCCACCAAAAGTAACTTCGCAGAATTGGGCATAGTTGCCGCCGTTCGCCTGTTGGATGGCGGGACATTGGGTCGTGTTGGTTTCTATTCCCGGATCACATTCGCCCCCTGTTCCCTGGATATCTCCGCTACAACCAAAGACCACCAAAATCAAAATTAAGCCAAATTCAACGGATAATGCCCCAAACCGGAGATAATGAAACCGCTTCATAGGCTCCTCCCTTTTAAGAAATTCTGAAGCAAAGGTGAAAAATTTTCAACCAATCTATTCCTACCCTCAGCGGGGGTGCAGGCACCCTTTCTGAAGGTAGAATGACTTACTTATAAGTTCTTTATAATACTCCAAAAATAACTACCTTCCCAAATAGGAATGGATCGCCCGACAATGGACCCCGGACTGGTCTTGGGTGCCTTTTTTACCTTTTTAGGCCTTGGTTGCTTTGCGGGCCACTACCAGCATTTCCATATCATTGTCGCTGATGGGGCGTTGTTTGGAAAATTTCCCCAAGTCGCAGGCGTAGATCTCGATATCTTCAAATCCCAGTTGATTAAGTCGCCAATGAATTTCACTAGGTGTGTAATGTCTTTCTACGGCGGCAAGCTTTTTCAAATTCCCCTGATCGTCCACTCCTTCTAAGGTGTAGGTGCAACGAAAGGTCGCCAAGTCAAAGTGGCGCTGGCTAAAGTTCGCTCTGGTTTTGATGGAATAAAGGGCGTTCAAGGTAGTGAGAATAAGTTTCCCGCCCGGCTGCAGGGATCGAGCAATACCTTTTAAGATGGCGAAATCTTCCACGTCGTTTGCCATCAAGGCAAAGGCGCCTTCACAAATATTGAGGACCAAACCAAAGCGTTCTTGAAAGGGTAGGGTGCGGGCATCCATTTTTTCAAAGTCGATTTTCACCCCGGCTGCATGGGCCTTTTTTCGAGCCCGTTCTAATTGGCTTTCGGAAAGGTCTACGCCCTTTACCGAATACCCCCGGGAAGCGAGTTCAATGCTATGGCGACCGGTGCCACAGGCCACATCGAGAATAGAGATGTTTTTATCGCCGGCGATTTCTGCTTCGATAAAATCCACTTCTCCTGAAGCGCCCTTAACAAAGGGCTGTTCGTCGTAGGCGGCACTGGCATTGCGATAGACTTCTTCGTACCATTCCATGAAAAAATCTCTGTAGATAAAAGGTGAAAATTTAAAATCCGGTCTTAGCAGATATTATTCAATTGAGAACCATTGTATTTTGCAGTCAAGTTTTTACCTTTTTTTTAGCTAGGATGGATGAATTTTAGTTTCTAATACCATTCTTTGATTTCCTATAAAAATGTATGCTCCAAAAACGGATGGTCTTGGCCGCGATGGATCCTACCTAAGCTGGGGCATGGCCTTGGGTCGACAAGTTAGCAGGAAAAGCCACAAGGAAAGTCTTGACAGGAGCTGCCGTAAGCTATAAATCCACGCTCATATTAATTGAAAGTTATTTTCAATTAATAAATATATAAAAACTATATATGTCTAATCTGATAAATTTGATTGAAAGGACCTTTCAATAATGTTTCGACCAAGTTCCTATTTGAAAAACCTGTGGGTCGCTGTCCTGTTGGTCGCCGGCATCCTTACCGTG
>JAJFLL010000092.1 GCA_021772695.1 Deltaproteobacteria bacterium | reverse complement strand
ATTTCACCATCAATGACGATAAAATTTTCATACCAATTAGCCCGTTGACCCAAATCCCTACGGGATGGTTTGAGTTGCACCAATGGAGTGGCTAGTCGGGTGTAAGCACTCAATCCTTTGCCAAGTATTTCTACACGTTTTTCTAAAAAGGTAACTGTTCGAAGGTGATTCATTTCACCGGCCCGGCGCAATTTTCCTAATTCATAAGTTGTTTCTGAGGCCGGCTTGCCTTCAGTATCAAAGGAAGGGATGTTTTTGACGCTACCGTCTGGATAATAAATCAATTCATATATTGGCTTTAAGAATTTTTTATTACTGCCTCTAGGAGAAGTCTCTTGAGAATAACGAATGCGAATTTCTTTTTGGGGATTCTCTTGGTTAATATGAAAATGATTGCCATCTCGAATTATGGTAGCATCGATACTGCCGTTGACCTTGGGATTTGTCATTAAGGAAACTAAAGTGAAAATACGGGCAAAAGGCCCTTTTGAGGAAACGGGACCGAGTCCTTCGGTGAGGGCACGTAAATTGGAAAAATCTAGATATTCGGAAACAGAAGGAAGTGAGGGGTCGGATCGACGAGATGAATCTGGCGTTGAGTCGTTGACGGGAATCGTGCTGAGTTTAGGGTTTTCCTTAGAAGGAAAAAGGGTAATAACTTGGGCAGATGGGCTTGAGCCCTTTCCCTTTCCGTTTGTGCCTCCGGGGGGGGTCATTATTCAGGTCTCCGTTGCGGTTTCCCTAACTATATAAAAGATATCTTTGCACCTCTTTCTTCGGAAAATTTTAAAAAAAGTTGGGCAAAATTTCACCTCCACTTATGACGCAACGCTCCAATGTATACTAAAGCCCAGGCAGGCTGACAAAAAAAGTAGACTGGTGAGTTCTCATGTGGGAGCGCTGGGCCCCAAAATAAATTTCCTAAATCATTTTTAGGAGTATGGAATGAAATAATGTCTGTTTTTACTTTACTGGTGCTGTGCCTAATGCCGAACTTGATTTGGGTCCAAGCTGCTGATGAGATTTCAACTCGAATTATCATTTGAGATATGGTGGTGGCTACAATTATCATAATGAAGATCGCGTGGCTCCCGACCTAAACCGGCTCCCGAATGTCAAATGGGATGCAAGTAAAACCCATAAATATAATAAATTTTATTGCTTTGCTTCTAATTGGGTATTGCCATATTATTTTTCCCTTAACTGTTTAATTTAGTTCAAAACGTTATATTTGGAGGCGAAACCATGAAGTATTCATTAGTGTTGGGAGCGACCCTTACCTTGACGATGTTTGCAACGGGGGCCATGGCTACTGATCCGAAGGTGGATCTTGGACCGGCAAAATTTAAAATCGAAAGTACCACATCCGAAATTACCGCAACGGTTGTAGGTGTTGATCACGAAAACAGAGTGATTACCATTAAAGGTCCTGAGGGGAATACCCTGACCACGAAGGTAGATGACGACGTTTTAAATTTTAAAAAGGTCAAAAAGGGTGACAAGGTTGAAATTGAAATGTACCAGTCCACTGCTGTTTCCTTAAAAAAGAATGCGAAGAAAATGGACATCGTTCAGGAAAAAACTCAAACGGTCCTAAATGCCGTAACCAAAAAGAAAAAACCGGTTAAGGTCGAAACAGAACAGGTTAGACAAATTGCTGATATCACGGCAGTCAATGCCGCAAAGGGCACCGTTACTTTGGTTGGTCTTACCGGCGAGCCTGTAGAGATTAGCGTTAAAGATCCTAAAAATTTAGAAGGGGTCCAAAAGGGTGACCAAGTTGAAATTATTTACACCGAAGCAGTCGCCTATGAAGTAACAAAAAAATAATTTACAAATTCAAATTTTACTTTCAAAAAGGCTTTCCTCTGGGAAAGCCTTTTTTTTATGCTTTGAAGCGATTTTAGAAAAATTGCAGACATGTGGAGTTTATGTTTCGATGCGGGGCCCAAAAGGATTTCCACACCTTTTTTCTAAGAAATGGTAGTCTTTCGAAATTTTCAAAATGATACTGGGTCGATCACAAAATCCTGATAGGTCGGCGAAGGCAATACCTGCCAGAAAGGATTTAAATCCAAATGAAGGTTTAATTTGAAATGCAAGCGTTGCTAATTGTAAAAATAATTTAGCAAAAGCGATACAGATGGGTTGTAGCCATTGGGTTTTGCGTAGGTGCTGAATCCACTTGAAAATAAAATGTCGAGCAGGGGGTAAGGTCTCAGATTGATTCAATTTTGCATCGGAATAAGCGACAAATCTACATGCTCCCATAGTTCTAGCAAGTTTAATGAGGTGGTTATGGGGCATGTCATTATAATGGTAACACAATATCTCTGGTAATTTAATGACGTCAGTAGCCGCTTTATTTATGCGAAACCTTAAAATAACTTCATTAAAACGTCCGTACCTTGTTTTGATTCCTCCCAATTGTGAAAAATAATCCCGCTCAATAATACTGTTTCCTCCTAAGGTGAAAAAACCTTCGCTTTTGGCACGAGATAAATGTCTGGCGGTATTGGCTGCTATCAACTTTCCTAAGGGTTGAGAGGCGATATCTCGTCTCGGACCCCAAAAAATTGTTTTATCAGGATGCATGTGAATGGCATTGAGAATGTTTTGGATTGTCTTCGAAGCTAGGGTGGTATGGCCTTCTAAAAAATATAAAAAATTGCCCCGGCTCGCCTCTACGCCTGATTTGCAAAAATGAATTTCCTGAGCGGGATCATTTGGATTCAGTTCCGTTTGAATGACACGATCGCATTCTTCCAAGAGTTTATTTATTCTAGGTGAAATGAAATAGTTCGGATCATCGGTACGGCCTAATATAACAATGATTTCGAATTGGTCCCGTGGGGCTTGCTGTCTTAGTACAGATTCCAAGGCCCCCCAACGACAATTTCTCAAATCGAAAAGAGGAAGAATGACCGACAATGTTTTTGGAGCAGAGGGGAATTTCATGAGGACCTTGGGTCTTATTGAATTTTATCCGATGCACCCATCCACAACTTTTGGCAAGCGGATCCGAAAATGAAACTACCGCAGGGGAATATATTTTCGGAGGGGCATCAGCGGTGGGGCAATATCCTATTGAAAATAAAGGGCTTTCTTCAAAGCCACTTGTCTTGAATCCACCTGGATCCCAAAAATCTCGGTTAGCTATTCTGTATCTCCTCTTTAGCAGTCAAAACATGTTGTCCGAATCCCATGTGCCAGGTGGGGCCACTCCATATTTTCGTCCCAGCCCCGATACGATTCAACGGCCTCGCCTATTTTTGGAAAACTTGTCAAAACCAGATCAAGCCAATTTAACCGATTTTTGGGGGGCCGATGGGTTGAATCAACTCTTGTCCTTGGCATATGAAAGCGATGGGGAGATTTTCCAAGAGGATCTACTGAATGTTGGCCGGCATCTACGCCGTCGGGACCGATTGCCTGCGGCCTTGCTAATCTTGCAATTCATGGCCGATCAATCGAAGGGGGAGTTTTCAAATGTAGCACCTAAGGTGCAGGAGGAGCGGAATGCCATGGTGGGGAACGGTCCCTGGGGGCCTCGCCTGGAATTTATTGCCGAGCAGACTGTAAAACAGATCGCGGACCCTGCCTTGCTCGCGGCCATGTGGGCCGATCAGTATACCTTTTCTTGGGTGCGCCGTGGTATTGCCATAAAGTTTTTACGCCCTACTATGACCGGTTCGTATCGAGTCAGTCGAAACGGCAAAATTTTATCAAACCTCGGTGGGTTTGCTGCGGAGGTTCCAGCATTTGCCATGACTCACCAAGGAGTCGCCCAATTGCTTGGGCAGGAAGCAAAATATCATGACGTTAAGGATGCCATTCTAGGAACTTATTTATTGCGAGGCGGCATGTGGTTGGGTGGTGGTTTGGGTCGAGGTCTGGGGAGTGGAGGTTTAGCGGTAGGGAACCAATTAGCGCAAAGAATTGGCCTCACCATGATGAGTCGGCCTTTTTTGGTGAGAGGAGTCTCTAGTCTGGGAAATTTTCTCGGAGCCTATTCCGGGATCGTTGTTGGAGGTGGTCTAGAAATGGCCAAAGCCTATCATCTACCCTTTAATCTAGATGCCCTGTTCAATGAATCCTTCCTGACCTACTTACATTTCCGGGCCATGAGGCACTAAATTGCCAAGGTGTGGTTGCTAGCACATCATGGTGAGAACGCCCGATAAGTACCCGACCGGGAAACTTATAATATTACAACTTGCTGAAAGTATTATTTTTTTTTAATACGGCCCCCGATCTTAATGGTTTCCAACCCTTCTCAGGGGTATGGTTAATTTTACAAGTATTCACTCTATTGCCGGCTAGGGAATAAATGCGACGGGCCACATTAGTCATCATTATGACCGCCATTGCGGTGAATTTATTGATTTGGACCTTAATCAATAAGCCCTTTGATGTGGTGGAATCTGATTTTCCCTTTCACAGTCTTTCCGTAAATCCATATCTAAAAGATCAAAGCCCCTTTCAAAATATAAATTTAGGTGCAGAGCAATTAAAGGAAGACTTGGCCAAGTTGGCTCCAAAAACCAAAATGATCCGTCTTTATAGTTCTCTGTCCGGCCTGCAGCAGATACCTGAATTAGCAAAGGAGTATGATTTAAAAATAATAGCATCTGCCTATTTAGATAGTCGGGATGTCAATAATCGAAACCGCGAGGAGGTCGATATGGCCATTGCTCTCGCGGGGAAAAATCGCCATGTCAAACGTTTGATCCTAGGGAACGAAACCCAACTCTATAATAGTGTGCCCCGAGAAGAACTGATTGCCTATTTGACAGAGGCAAGGAGACGCTTACGCACTCCGGTGTCAACAGCGGAACCTTGGGACTACTGGATTGAGCATCCGGAGATGGTTAATGAGGTGGATTTTATTGCAATCCACATCCTGCCGTATTGGAACGAAGTGCCCATCGCTGAGGCGGTGGATTACGTCTTTGAAAAATACGAAAAGGTGAAGCAGACTTTTCCAGGTAAGCCCATCATGATCGCTGAGACAGGATGGCCGAGTGAAGGTCCTCAGAAGGGCGCTGCCGTGGCTAGTCTTGGCAATCAGGCAAAATTCATTCGCACTTTTGCAAGCCGTGCCGAGGCAAAAAATATCAAATATAATTTGATCGAGGCATTTGACCAACCTTGGAAAAGTCGAATCGAAGGGAATGCCGGCGAACATTGGGGGATTCTTACGGCGGACCGTCAGGAAAAATTTCCGATGATAGGGCCGGTATTGCCCGATCCAAACTGGAAATTTTGGACTATTTCATCAACTCTATTAGGTCTTTTCGGTGCTTTCTTATTTTTGGCGCGCCGTCCTAGACTTAGAATTCGCGGTCAAATTTTTTCGGTGGTGATTTTTCAAGTTTTAGCAGCTTTGATCACCCAATTGGCGCGAGAGGTCTCTGACCAATACATGTCGCCAGGAGATATCGCATTTTGGTCGATCATGATTACCTCTCAGGTATTGTTGGCCATTATTTTAATTACCGATACGGCGGAAATCGCTGATGTGGTTGGAAAACAGCCGCTAAAGAAAAAATTTGTTCCCATGGATCCGCTGGACCCAACCAAAAATTTTCACCCCAAGGTATCCATTCATGTGGCTTGTTGCAAAGAGCCTCCCGAACTGATGATTGCTACCTTAAATAGTCTGGCACAATTGGATTATCCTGATTTCGAAGTGCTTATTATTGACAATAACACTCCGGATCCAGAGTTGTGGCAACCGGTGGAAGCCCATTGTAAAAAATTGGGTCCAAAGTTTCGATTTTTTACTTTGGGGCCTTGGCCCGGATTCAAGTCGGGAGCCTTGAACTTTGCCTTGCAACATACTCATCCCGAAGCCCAGATCGTGGCGATTGTCGATGCAGACTACGTGGTGGAGCCCTATTGGTTAAAGGCCACCGTTCCTTATTTTATTGAACCTGGAGTGGCCATCGTCCAAGCACCACAAGAACACCGTGAATGGGAACATAGTCTATTTTCAAGAATGGAAAACGATGAGTATAGCGGATTTTTCCGTATCGGTATGGTGCAACGCAATGAACATAATGCGATTATCCAACACGGTACCATGACCTTGATTGATCGAAAGACATTATTACAACTCGATGGCTGGGCCGAATGGTGTATCTGCGAGGATGCCGAGTTGGGACTGAGAATTTTAAATGAAAAGAAACAAGCCATCTATCTAGACCACCCCATGGGCCATGGTTTGGTGCCCGCAACCTATCTGTCTTATGCCAAGCAGCGATTTCGTTGGGCCTTTGGTGCCATGCGCATCTTACGCCACCATTGGCGAAAGATGTTGGGGCTATCCGGAAATCTCAACGGGGCGCAACGCTACCAATTTATTAAAGGATGGTTGCCTTGGTTGGGTGATGGTCTGCATATGGTATTTTCTTGGACGGCCATCGTTTGGAGTTTACTCCTGATTTTACGTCCAAAGACCACGGATTTTCCTGAACCCATTTTTATATATCCTGCTTTACTCCTGGTAATACTACGCATTGCGGGCACATGTTGGACCTATGCTAGCCGGGTCAAAATCGGAACCCGCCGCACACTATTGGCGATGATCGCTGGTGGTTCTCTGACCTATAAAATCGGAAAGGCCGTGTTGCAGGGGCTATTCACCTTCCGCAACCAACCCTTTTGGCGAACACCAAAGGATGAAAAGACCGCTCCATTGCGAAATGTATTTCGCAGTGTCTGGGAAGAAATATTTTTAACATTAACCCTATGGTCCCTTGCCGTTGGTATTTTTAAAACCTTCGGCGCAGAAAACCATCCTGCCTTGTTGTGGAGCATTGCCTTGATCGTGCAGACCTTTCCCTATCTTGCAGCCGTTTTCGCGGCCTTCGTCAGTAGTTTTTCCAGTAGAAAATCGCCTTTAATTCCTCAAGCTATCTAACCGTAAGAAAATGGGAAACAATTTATCCTGGAACTTAGGGCTTTAGTTCGGTAATCTTCTCCGTCTCACCAAGGAGAATATAATGACTTTACCTACAAAGGCCTATGGCACCACGGGCCCCACAAATCCACTTGCTCCTATTACCGTCGAACGTCGTGAACCCGGTAAACATGATGTTTTCATTAAGATCCATTATTGTGGGATCTGCCATTCCGATGTGCATCAAGCCAGGGGTGAATGGGGGAATTCGATTTTTCCTATGGTGCCCGGCCATGAAATTGCCGGCACTGTAGAGCGGGTGGGTGAGGCCGTGAGTCGGTTTAAGGTGGGAGACAAAGTAGGAGTCGGTTGCTTTGTCGATTCCTGCCGGGAATGTTCGTCGTGTCAAGATGGCCTCGAACAATATTGTGAACGGGGCATGAATCTCACCTATAATGGCTATGAAAAGGACGGGAAGACTCCTACTTTTGGAGGTTATTCCACTCAGATCGTGGTGGATGAAAACTATGTGTTGCGAATGCCGGATAATCTCTCTCTCAAGGGAGCCGCGCCGTTATTATGTGCAGGGGTTACGACTTATTCTCCATTAAAATATTGGCAGGCGGGTCCAGGCAAACGGGTTGCCATCGTGGGACTTGGAGGGCTTGGCCATATGGCGGTGAAGTTGGCCGCGGCCATGTGCGCAGAGGTTGCCGTGATCAGTCATTCTCCGAAGAAAAAAGAAGACGCCTTGCGATTAGGGGCGAAGAAGTTTTACCCAAGTACTAATGCAGATACTTTCACTGAATTGGCAAACCATTTTGATATCATCATCAATACGGTCTCCGTTGAACTGGATTGGAATCAATACTTGAATTTATTGAAGCGAGACGGCGTGATGGTATTGCTTGGAGTGCCGCCGCAGGCACCACAAGTGCACGCCTTTAGTTTAATCAGTAAGCGACGCAGTTTGGTGGGTTCCCTCATCGGAGGAATCCAGGAAACTCAAGAAATGTTGGATTTTTGCAGTCAGCATGGCATTACCGCTGATATCGAAGAAATTTCCATGGAACAATGCAATGGAGCCTATGAGCGCATGATCAAGGGCGATGTGCAGTATCGTTTCGTTATCGATATGCTTGCCTTTGCATAATCCCATTAAGAATAATCCTAAAGGAGAAGGTCCTATGTTTATAGCGATGAATCGTTTTCAGGTCTTGCCCGATCAGGGCGATAAATTTGAAGAGGTGTGGCGTAATCGGGAAAGCCTGCTTCAAGGCGTGCCGGGATTTAAAGAGTTTCATCTCTTAAAAGGTGATGAAGGTGTTTATATTTCTCATTCCACTTGGGAGAGTCGAGAGACCTTTGTGAATTGGACCGAATCCGAGTCCTTTCGTCAGGCACATGCCCAAGGGGGTTCTAAAGGCCTATTGGCAGGTCCTCCGCAATTTTCCGGTTT
>JAJFLL010000091.1 GCA_021772695.1 Deltaproteobacteria bacterium | reverse complement strand
ACCCATATTCATGGTGGTGAAGAAGTGACGAGACAAGTGGCGCACGGCGAAACCCTTTCCATCAGCCTGGTGGACAATATGGCCGATCCTTTGATTCTGCCTTTTTCCGCCATTAAAAGTGCCGATCAATTCATCCTTAATTTGGGCGATTCCGATCCCATGAATAGTCTGAACCCCATCTTGGGTTTCCATTCCGATTTGTCCACCTTTGGTGCCGACAAAGAATCGGCCGTGACCATCACGGCCCCGGAAGGCAAGATGCAGGTGGTTTATGCACCGGGTAATCTTGAAGAAATCGCCGAACCCAATGATAATTTCTCCATGGACATTGGTGAAGCCTTCAAAAACTTCTCCATGGACGGCGTCTTGGACATTCAGTTCATCGTAAAACCTGTGCAAGCCACCGATGATGACAATGCCGGTGATGATGACGGGCAAGAAGACGATGGTCTCAACGAAGACCTGGGTGAGAATGCCGCAGCGGGTGGTTGCAGTATGCTAGCTGCCACCGGTAGCACGGGTAGCCTTGCTGGCATGTCCTTGCTGACCTTGGTCGGATTATTCGGACTGCGTCGACGAGTGAAATAAATTTCAACCGCGATAATCCTAATAGAGCCATGGCTACTTCAAGGTAGTCATGGCTTTTTTTTATCTGGCAAACGGATTAAAAATCGAAAGGGAAATTAGGTCTAAAGAAAGAAAAGGACGCCCTGAAGCATCAGTGCCGAACTCAAAGGAATGACCAAGTTGTCATCGAGGCGAAAGGAGAGCCATTCGCTGACCATGCCGATGAGGCCTCCTGCGAAAGCCAGCGTCAGCAGGGAACCGGAAAAGGTGGGAGTTAATAGGGGGTAAAGCCAGGTCAGTACGAAGCATACGGCGAAAAAGGTCAGGGAGCCTTCCCAGGTAAAACGTCGGCCCAGGCGGTGCTTCCCCCATTGAACCCCGACGATGGATGCCAGGGAATCCCCGAAACCCAAATACAGCACTGATAAAATGGCGATTCCCTTGGGGAAGAGCAGACAGACCAAGAAGGCGGCGAGGGCAAAGAAGGTCATGGAGCTAAAACCCTTAACTTCTCGTTTTCGCATGTAGGGTTTTAAATCCCGCATGACACGGGCGTTAAACCCGGGCCAGGATAGTCGGGTGATTTCTCCAATGATCAAGGTTAAGGAAAAAAAACCGAACACGGTGATTTTGGCGGCAAAAGAAGCGGGTACGAATAAATAAATGCTCACCACCAGCATGGCACCGCACATGTGCCAGATCTTGCGGGGCCATTGCAGCACCTGCTTTTCGCCCAGCGAGGCATAGTGGTCCACCAAGACCGCGTCGGCGAGACGCTCTACGGCCTCTTTGAGATCTAAATTCAATAATTCCTTTTTTAGCTCCTGCACCCGCTCCGAAAAATGGGCCATCGTTGGGGCTGATTCTTCCCATTGGCCCTCTACGTATTGCGCAAGATGATGGGCGAGTTGTCTCGCCTGTTGATTCCAACTTTCTAGGTGACTACGTATTTCGAGATGGGCCAAGGGGCTTTCCATGACGGCGCGATGAAAACGTTCGATTTCATGACTGAGACGTTGGTGAATTTTTTCCAAACGTCTTTTATTTTTACCCTGGGGTACAGTCTCTGTCACTTTTCGTTGTCCAGAGAGAGAGGCGATCGTATGGCGTAAATGATCCAAGACGGCGAGGAGTCGCTCTTGCCGTAGGGAGAACTCGATCAATAATTCGGAATGGCCCATAGGGAATTGTACCTCTAGCGAATGCTACTTGGCCCCCCAAGTGTACTGGCATTGGGGGCTGACACCTTTTGCACCATAATACAATGGGAAATCTTAAAGGGGCTTTGGGCCTAGCCATAGGGAGGGGTTTATCTTCGATGAAGGATTTTAGCCTGGAGAGGGCATGGTCCCATTGTTCGGAGACACCCTCGAGGTAGTCCCCTAGTTCTTCTAGTGCTGCTGGGTCCTATTGGAACAGCCTTTCGCGGCCAGATCGCGCCTAGTGCACAAAAAAAAAACCCCGGCTGGAAAGCCGGGGTTGATCACGATTAGGAGGATCGCAATTGGGATTAAATGATTTATTTTCGGCGGATACCTTGCGCGGCCATGGGTAAGGCCAGGCCAAAGATTCCGAAGAGGTGCCACCAAGAGAAGGCTGCCGCAGCTGTACTTAAGCTACAAGCACCGCCACCAAAAGCGGGAGCCGCACCTGCCGGAGTCGATCCGATGATATTTAAATCATCGATGGAAACATCAGGATCCTTTTGCGGATCAAAACCGGGCACGTTTTCACCATCATCGCTACCGCCGCCACCGTTGGGATTGAAGGCCAATTTGCCATTGATGGGGTCTAGTTTTACTTCTGGGGCCTTAGTGCGAATGTTGAGGTAATTGCCTGCTTGCAATAAAGTTAATTTATCACCGCTCTCAATCTTGACCGCCATGGCCGTTCCGAATTCACCGGGATTTTGGGCTGGATGGACCTTCACATAACTGAAGGCACCACTGTAGGCGAAGAAGAGCACCTTGGTGACGGGTCCTTTATTAAAAGTCCCCTTCAACTCGGCATTTTCACCACGGGTCCAATATTCCAGTTTGGTGAAGGCCGAAGCCGTTGATTCGGCTTGAATTTCAAAGGCATCAGGGAAGCCCACCGAGGCCTTGGCCCGCACAAAATTGGATTCGGGACCAAAGAAACGCAAGTCTAAATCGCCGCGCAGGTCAAAGGTCTCGGTCTTTTCTTCGGTACCTTCGAGATAGGTGACCGTGATTTGTTGGTCGTCTTCATCCAATAGGTTTTTATTCTTGGGGTCATCCTTATTGAAGGCCAAGTTGATTTTTAAATAATCATCTTGATCTAACTGGGTGAGTTTTTCATTGGAGCCGAAGTTTTGGTTGCCACCGGGAACTTGCGGGGTGGGGTAATCTTGTACCCGAATTTTTACCAAAGTATTTTGCAACATGAGGGGAGAATGTTTGTTGTCATCATCCCAGGGAACGAAATCATCATTTTCGGTGGCTCTAAAAAGTATTTTGATGCCTTCGCCGGTAAAATAGGCCGGGACTTCCGAAAAAATTCTTTCTTGGAGGTTATGGGGAAAACCGACTCCGTAGACTTCACCGGGATCGGGGGCGCCACAGCCGGAGGCAATGAGTCCGCCGTCACAACCATCGTCGGGATTTCGCTTCGATAAAATTCCTAAGGGAAAATCCACGCGAACGTTGCCATTTAATTCTCGCGAAAATTTTAGGGAGACCAAGCCATCGGTAGTATTGTGCAGGGTAATATCGTCCCCCTTGGAGATATCGATATTGCGTTGCGGTAGGCCGAACATGCCGTTCTGTTGGTCCCAATTACTTAAACTGATCACCGTATGGTTAAAGGTAACCTGGTCACCGGTGGTCAGTATAACGATCTCGGCACCGGGGCCGAAGATATTGGCCTGGGAAGCAGTGGGAATTAGGCTGAGGCCCAAGGCCACCAGACTTAGGGTAATAAAATTTTTCAGTGAAAATAGGGTCTTCATTAGCGATTCCTCCTTGGTAACGGCAAAATGCCATTGCCATAGGAAAATGCACCCATTATGCCAAAGCTTTGCCTTCAACTAACTTTATGAAATTATT
The DNA here is from genome assembly GCA_021772695.1 of Deltaproteobacteria bacterium. Classification (GTDB taxonomy): domain Bacteria; phylum UBA10199; class UBA10199; order DSSB01; family DSSB01; genus JAJFLL01. The sequence continues at coordinate 829 of JAJFLL010000091.1, read as the reverse complement.
AATAAAATTAAAGTAATTCCCTTAAAGTCCCTGGGGTCACCTCCCTAATTTGGAAATTTTATGAAATAATATTTGGCACTAATGGCGCCACTGGGCCCCCTTTGGCTTGGGATGGCAGGGCGCTTCCCTTCCACAACCTTTGAGACTGAAAATCGATAAAGCCCCAACTTCCTTAAATTCTTAGAATTTTACCGGTATTGGGAAGAAATCCAGGTATCACTTCGCCGTGATGCAGAGGACTTCAAACCATGACGGTGAATATAACCCCCACTTAGGGGAAAAACCTCCCATTACCTCCAGGCCAGCAGGCCTCCCTTGGTACCCATCCGGCCTCGCGGTCCGGCGAATGGGAACTTTGCGCCCTGCTTGGGCCCCTGGTGTCGCCGCTTTTGCAAAACGCTGAAGGCGGGCTGGATCTGACCAAGTTGCCGGTGGCTTCCTTCGAAGATTTTCGTTCCTTTCTCATCACCCAAGTTCGCGTGGACGGCATCGCCTTTAACGAGGTGTGGCTCGATTCCTATCACGCTGTTTTGTCCGATGACCGTCACGAGCTTTTGTTGCGTTCCTTGTATGCGGCGGCGTTGTCTGCTGCGACTTCTCTTGAGTCGAATGGTGGAGGAAGTGTTTCCAGCGAAGCTTCTGGGCTTGAGTCGCATGGTGTTGGGCTTGCTTCGGTCGATGTTTCTGGGTCGAGTCGTCATGACGGGACTTCGGTGGCCAGCGCTCGGGGCGGGCGGGGTCGATCCCCCTCGCGGGGCGAGAGGGATGCGACACCCGTATTGCCCCGAGGTATAGATGACGAGTCTAAAGATTCCATTAGTAAAGATCA
>JAJFLL010000010.1 GCA_021772695.1 Deltaproteobacteria bacterium | reverse complement strand
TCAATTCTTGCGTGGCGCTACGGTCTTTCCAGTCGTGGTTGTCTAATTTTAAGACATCGACTAATTTTTGATAGGCTGCCAAACTCGATGCATGGTCCGGAAAACTCATGGTCCTTAATCGTGAATATTCGTTTTTCTCGGTGGCATTTAACCCATTGTATTGCCGGTGGGCCCAAACCTCATGGGGTGCGGTAATGCTTCGCTGAATTCGAGTTACTTCTTGGCTGGCCTGATGAACCCTCACCCGCTCGGTCAAAAAATACCTTCCAGATTCCGGCCCATTGTCACGATCTAAGACCCAATGAAAGACCAGTTCCCGTTCTGCACCGTGATCGATCACCTGGTAATGAGATTCAGGGTCCAAAATCTTTAGCGACAGGCCTGGGACCTTCGCCCAAGCGGCCTCACCCAATTGGGTGAAATAATTTAATAATATTTTTTCCGTCGCAATGCGCTGCCAAATTTCATTATTGGTAAATACGGGCCGAATCAGGGATTGCCCAACCTGTTGGGAAAATTGTTTCCATTGCTCGACCTCCGGAAGGTTGGCTTGGGCGAAGGCCTTTTTTCGGTCTTGCCAGAGTGCGGCCAGCTTTTGCGGGCCCACATAATCCACTTTTCGAGAATATTTATTTAATTCAGCAAAATTAGAGGTAAGCACAAAGGTGTCGGTCAATGACAATCGCCCGTCATCGTCACGGTAGTTGTCATCCAAGACATAGCTCAACTGTAGCGACCAGTCCCCATTGGACATTCGCTCTATGACACTGTGGGAACCCGGACTGGAAATCTGCAACCCCACCCCGGTCTGGCGACTAACTTTCACCACCGAGTCGAAAAACTGGGCCTGCTCTCCCATGAGCCCGAGGGTATCCCGCGTAAACGCAGATGGGATCCCGCTCACCTGGAACTCCTCAAAACTTTATTTTTTTTATGATTTTGGAAAGGACTTCAGAATGCCAAAGGACTTGGCCTGCCGTGTGCCCCTCTATCTCCCGTAGAGGCCTTATCGCTGTAGCTACCAAAAGGTTGTTTATGAGGGCGATTAAAAAATCGATGATCTTACTGAAGGTTCCGCTGACCCATGATATATTGCAAGATTTTTTGAATCCTTCCAGTATCAGGACCCTTAGCCTCAGAGATATACTCTAAGAGCCCTAGCTTTTTATTTCCCGTCTCATCACCTTTTAAATGCACCACCACGTGTCCTCGTGCCGGTAGGGTTCCTAATTCGCTTTTTAGATTTTTTGTCATGGGTCCGGCAAATAAAGTGGAATAGGCCCGTAATACTCCCTGTTGCTCCACGAGATGAATCTGAAAACTTCCTACATCTGTGGGACCAATATTATTAAATTCATTCAGTATATTGACTAGATCACCCACCAGCGGACCATCTTGCTTTCCTCGGACCACATCCACCCCATAGGGATCCGACCGGTGAATTTCCGCAGCACCCTCGGTTAAGGCCATTAATTCGGATATTTGTCTGGAATTCATCCCGTCCATGCGAACGGTCCAAACCACCGTGTCCCCAAAGACTATGACCGGAACCTTTAACCAATCCTTTTGAGGTTCCCCAAAATGATTTTCCACCTTGGGCGCTCGCAAGTCGCAGGCCATGATCTTCCCCGCGGAATCCATAAAAATTTCGCCTTCATGATATAGGAATTCTTTTGCGGTAAATCCCCCCTGCCATGAATGCTGCTCCCTTTCATAGTGGGCCACCTCGCCCACGGTCTTTTTAAGGACCCCTTTATTATGCCGAAAAATATTAGGATTGGCCTCGGGTATCACAATTAATTGTAGGTTGGAGTCTTTTGTTTCAGGCCCTACCTGCGGAACTTGAGGATGAACGTGGGCCCGATGGAGATTTTCTAAAACTTCAAGGACCGCCCTAGCTTTTGGATCCCCATGAACCAAACGCTGCTCGTGCAAGGCATCTCGATACAGCTGGGGAATTGCCATACGGTTTTGTCCTGGAAACACCTCGAGTGGAAAATGATAAACGAATTTTTCCAATAGTGGATCTTGAAGAATATCTCCGAGGTTTAACTTTAATTCGAGAGTGATACTATTTTGTGGCGGTGCTGACGGCATATTTCGTTGCATCGAATCTCGATCGGCCTGAATGGCTTGGGCCCGAAGCCAAGCCATTACTTTTTTCTGAGTGTACTCTACATCTACTTGCCCAATTCGCAGAAAGGGAGGAAGTTTTCCTTCGGGAAATTTTGGCAGGGCCGGAATAGCGGGCAAGTCTCGCGGTGCGGCGTCTTTTAATTGATTAAGGGTCCCTAAAATGCCACTTCCAAAAACTGGTGTCTTTGAGGACCTTGGTCGGGAGGTTCTTTTTGACTCGGAGTTCGCTCGGTGGAGGCCCGCGACACCCGATTGAATTTCAAATACCGATAGACTGATATTATCGGGCTTGCTGAGGGTATATAGTTGCCCGCCTTCGGGGGCATCCAAAAAGTGCCCGTCAGAATTGACATACATGTCACGCCCCTGCCATTCGGGCACATGACCTTGGTAGCGAAATGCAAATAAACTATTTGGGTATTCCTTAAATGTTCTACGTGCCTCATCCAATACCCGCATTTTATATCGAGATTCCGCATGGGCCTCGGCCAGGCCTTGTTCGGGGCGAGGGTTCCGGTTGAAGAAATCTAATAATTCCTTGGTGTTTACCACACTGTCGATGATGCCATCAGAGAAGGTGGCTACCACATCTCCCTCTTTTAAATGTAAGACATCATGGCCTTCGGCCGATCGATAGACGGTCTTTGCATTGGGAAAAAATCCATTCTCTGTGGTTTGAAAAGAAAAGGCCTCATTCCCCAAATGATTGGAGACCAGATGTTTAAAGGGATCTAGGGAAATCACTAGAGATCGGTCCACAGGGTTTAGATCCCCTTTTTCGATTCGTAAATCGGCCAATTCTGTGGCAGGCGCTTCTTCAATATTGCGATAAATCCATCGGTACTGTCCGGTGGTATCCTTTCTCGCAACCAGAATCCGAATATCCCCGGCCCAGAACATTTCCGTTCGCACCGGAACCTGAGCATTGCCCGAAGGACTGAGTTTTACTCCACCAAAGACGGCGCCTGAACCCAGATAATTTTTTCGAATGGCTTCATTGGCTGCGAAAAGAATATCAGGAACCATCCTACCTTCCTTAACTCCACTCACAAGATGATGAGCCGCAAGCAAAGCCGCTTCTTTACCATGGGCGTGTCCGCCCATGCCGTCTAAATTAAAGATAAAGACACTACCGTCGGGACCCTGACTCCAAGCCAAGGCATCTTGATTCAAGGCCTTGCCCTTTTTAGAATTCCCGTACCCTACTCCTTCTTCGGTCATCCCCCACCAACGGCCTAGTCCGGAAAATTCCTGTTCGACGCGGGGAATACCCTGGTGACCAAATTCTCCAGAGAGAATATTGTCCCGGGCGGCTTCCAAATTATAGGTAATCGGTACGGGAGATAGGGTGGGAATTTTATCAAGAGGTTCAATCATCGGTTCACGGGGTAATTCGACAATAATTTCCGTATCCAGCAAATCTGGTTCGGAAACCTCCAACTCCACTTTTTCCTCCTTGATCTCGGGAAGGTCGGGAGGCCGGTTCTCTGGGGGAAGTTTTATGGAATTGCTTTTAGCAGCCTTCATTTGCTCACGGTAAGAAATGCTGCGTTGTCTTAAATTGGCGATCCCCTGATTCAAATGGCCACCGGTGAGACCATTGGCAAAACGGTAACCGATCATGGCACCCAAATAGTCGGTCAAGGCCTTGAATTGTTTTTGCCCTAAACCGGCGGTGGTTTCTGGGGCCCAACCGAGGAACCTGGAAATTTCCCCAGATAGATACATGGCCTCCACGCCCCAGATAAAATTACTGCCCGACAAAAGAAATTCGGCGGGACCGTTTAACTGCAATCGCAAGGCCCCTGCCGGCAGCAGGGCGGGTGACACCCCTTGAATCAGAGTTGCAGGTTGACGAGTAAGGAGTGGAGCAAAACGGGATCCCGTCAAACGAGTGGCGCCCCAAGCCGTAAAGCCATGCCCCAGACGAAATAACGAAAACAAGACACCGGCACTCAGGGTTTCCCTGCCCCAATGGGCGAAGGCCACATCAGGATCTGATTGGAAAGATCGAACCGTGTTGGCCAAAGTAGTAAACGCGGCGGCTTCACTTCCGATACCGATCCCTGTGGCGCCCCATCTGCCCATGCGACCCAATTTACCGAAGGCCAGCAAACCATTGAGCTCCATGGCCGATCCCACTACCCCGGCACCCATCATGGCCACCACCATGCTCTCATCGAGAACATGATCGATAAACTGCGCCCCCAATAAATCCGATTGCAGGCCCACACTGCCACCTCCGCCGAAAAAGGCGAGGAGATCGCGGGCTTCAGATCGTTTGGATTCTCGTTTAGCGATTACTTCGGCCAGGGCCAAGGCAACTTCCGGCATAGCATCTGACTTGATAAATTTTTCCCGAGCTAAGACGAGTAATGCCTCGTCTCGAAGGTTTAAGTCGGTTTCTTCCAAGGCATCCATTAGAGTAAGGGCCGAAGGATCGTTTAATAATCGGTGGCGCCATCGTTTGGCCACGGGAGAAATTTTTTCCTCGTCAATTTGCTGTAACGCCGATTTGAGCCCTATGGAAGTTGGGGTTCGGATTTCATAGTGCCATGCCGACCATAGATCCTGGAGCCCTGTCAATTCAGCAGCACTGTCGACGGGTTGGGCCCAAGGAGACCAACTTTTACCCGCAGACACTTCCTTGGCTAAGGTAACCTTGGCCCAGTCTTCCATTAGTCCCATCCCTTCATATAAAAGGGTTATTTTTTTTGGGGGCTGGGTTTTGGCACGAAGTTCGAGGATGATGGGAGCTTGGTATCCCGATGGAATTTGTAAGGCTCTTGGGCCGGACTGATGTGCCAATACCGCTTCGGTTTGATCGATGGAAACGGGTAAAAGTTTGGGCAGCACTTTTTCAAGAAAGCCTTTTGCACCCACCGGTGGACTATGGCTGGTACCGCTAACTTCGTTAAAGGCAGATAAAACACTTTTATCTTCCCAAGTTTTTCTCCGGGCCGTAAAAAAACGTTCGTGGTTCAAAATGCGACTGTTCTTTGCAGAAACTAAAAAGCTGTCACGACATAATACCTGATTCTTATTCGCATCTTGATAGTCTGCCAGCAGCCAAGTCAAAGTTAATTCAATCCGATCACCCAAATACTGCACGGAATAGGTGTTTTCTTCGCCTTGCGATTTCAGGCTTAGTTCCGGGTTGGCCGTTCGGGCGGCAAAAACCATATCCTGCAAATATGAGACATCCTTTTTGTCAAAATCTGAGAAAAATTTCGGCAGGTCATTGATTTTCCCAGTGGAGCCGTGAAGTTTTTGAAGTACAATGGGATTATTCCATTGTGGTCCCATTATTTCGAAATACGCCTTGGCTTCGGCTAGGCTAGGCGAAGGCAAGGCGGCAAATTTTGAGCTTCGATCACCTTCTGGATTGCCTGATGAGATTACCTGGCTCCCTTCGCCATCTAAGACCACCTGGTAGCTTCGTTTAAAATCGGTCAGTTCTCCGCTCACCTTATCGGTCACAAAACGATCTTCTACTACGATGCGACCGTTTTCGTTGTAACGGTCTTGATCCAAAATCCATCGCTGCACATAGGATATTTCTGTATTGGATTCCTGGGAATTATAATGGCTATCTAGGACATAACCTTGAAGTTGAAGAAAAGGATCGATGGATTGGGCTTGGGATCCAATTTGGGTAACAAAGGCCAGGGCCTCTTTAGATTCTCTTAGTTTTTGCCAATACCCTTGATTGGCCAGGGTAGGGCGCGGCAAGGTAGGCCACAATGCCCGACCAAAGGTTTCCGCTTGAACGTTTGTGGGCCTTTCTCCAGCGATTAATATTTCTTGAAACTTTAACCAATGTTGTAGTTCGGGATCTTTAGCACCGGGATTAATTAGTTTACGATCCCATTTAAGGAATGCACTTCCACCGTCATCGAAAAAAAATCGATCTTCAAGATAGTAACGGCCGTTTTCTGGATTGGCATCATCATCTACCGGCAAGATTAACTTGACGACTTTTTTGCCGTCAGGAGTCTGCTCCATATGGGTTTGGGCTTCTGCGTCTTCAGGACGCACCAGCAACCCCACACGCTTACCGCTAGTGTTGATGGATTCGTAAAATTCCGGATGTTGGCGCAATAAGGCCCACGTCTCCGGTGATATAGGAAACTTAAGTCCACTCACCTGAACGCCCCCGTTGGTTGAGTTAAAAGGACCAGTAATCTGATGATGGGAATGATTGAGGAAGGATTCGAGTCCCCGAACCCCTCAATGCCCCGAGGGGCTTATCGGAACCGGGTTTAGAAGGTTTCGTGAGATTTTTTTGACGGCATTCCAAGCCATTAGAAAATGTGTGCTTATCTAATAAGCTCCGAACCATATAGATTGTGGCTTTTACACAACAATCGAAGGTTTTTCTCGGAATGTTCCCCGCCAAGACTGAAGGGATAGCGATGGTCGAGTTCTAAGAAATAAGTCGACCCACATGATTTATGGGATTGGGGGGCTTGGTATTGGCATTTACCATGGTCCCGTTGGTAAATCCTGTCTTTTAGTTGGGTGGGGATGTGTCGAGTTCTTTGCACCGCCGACGTCGGCGGTGAATTTTTGTTTTTTTTCTTCGCCAGCTGTTCGTGATTATTTATATTCTCTGATGTCATTGGTGTTTTATTACTTGATGGCCCTAGCCCTTTCAGCGGCACCTGAGCTTGTTTTGCCGCTTTTTTCGTCAACAATACTGTTTTACTTAATTCTTTTTCCACCGCCGGCGTCGGCGGTGGCGTTGGTACTTGCTGTTGCGACCTTGAGCAGGTTGGTAGATCAGGCACTTTCCTTTTCAGGCTTCCCCCCAGGGCCCGGGCTCCACAAGGGGCCCAGGCCCTGGGGGATTTTTTAGTATTTGGGGATTTTCTTTGTGCTTTGAGATGGTCTGCGTATGGTAATTCTTTGAGACTTGGGTTCGGGGTGCTTGGATGTTGCTTGGCAGATTTTTGTTTCTTTCTCTTCTCTCTGCGCTCGACCCTTCGTTCCGGATCTAGCTTGTCTAAGGCCAGTTCCGTTAATTTATTGAATAATTCTTCGTATTTTCCCTCGGGGTTGGTGTGGGAAGTAAGAGATTTAAGCCTTTGGTTTTTGTTCATTAGTTCTGAGTTGGCCACGAATTGAATCAAGGTCTTGGATTCTGAAAGAGGCTTGGTCTTTTCAAGAGGCATGGCCGCTTCGGGAGAAATTTTGACCAATTGCCTCTCACATTCCCGACTGGAGGTGCCCTCTAGTTGATTCAATAACTTATGTTTTTCAGTAGGCTGTAATAATGGGCTCTTTTCAATTTTACGTCTCTTGTCTTCCCGTTGAATAAAGCCCTGCACTTGGGAGGCCACACTTAAGGAGATTTCTCCGGATTCTATCTTGGACTCTACTTCCGGTAAGGCCTTCATCAGACGCATGGTCTGGATTCTTCGTTGGGCAGCACCTTCCGAATAAGACAGGGCCTCGGTCAGAAAGGCGAACTGACTGGGATAGCCCATCTTGAGATAGAGCTGACGATTCTCCACTACTTTTAAATACCGCAAGATCTCTAAGAGCATCTCCCGTTCCTGGGCGACCAGGTCTTTCAGATCAGTGATTAACAAATTATTAGAAATTTGACTCAAGCGATTCAAGGTGGCCTCCTATTCTTTTATTAGAACAAGAAACCACTATACACCCAGTTTTGGGCACCCTGTGAAACGCACCCAGATCAACAACAATAAAAGATTTTGGGAATTTTAAAAGCGAAGGGCCGAATAAGTTGTACGCTAAATCTCGACCCACCCAGAACGAATAAACAATAAAATATTTCGATTGAACAAAAACAACCGAAGCACCACCAAAACCCCGTCAACACTAAAATGGAAAAAAAAGGTCAACCACCACTACAAAATCCCCCAGGGCTGGGGCCCGTATGGAGCCCGGGCCCTGGGGGGACTCAAGCTCGGACGCCAACCTAAGACGTCCCGACCTAAGTTAAAATAGACAAGTTCTTAGTTCTTAGTTCTTAGTTCTAAAAGGTAAAACAGATTTCAAATATAGAAAATATTTTCATACAAAATTTAAATACAAAAACACCACCGCCGACGTCGGCGGTAACTTGTATATATGGTTTTTAATAATAATATTCTAATTTGTACCGCCCGCTTCGGCGGTAAGTGAAAAAATTCGCATGAAATTTTAGAATATTTTTGGGTTAATGCTTTAGTTTGAAAAGTTTGAATAATATAATTCTACCGCCGACGTCGGCGGTAACTTGAATGATATAAAGGGACTGCTACCCAATCCAAATTTTATTATTCAAAAGTAATAATAAAGGGAGGGAAATTGCCGATCTGAATCTTTTTATCCACATTGGCCGGTAATTGGACCTTAGTCATTTTTGGTAGGGTATGAGTAACAACTTTGCCAGCGGAATTGGGCAATAGGACCTTGACCTCGAGTTTTCCACGATTTTCTAAGATTAGATTTTTACTCGTTGGGTCAGGCCGAGTAAGAATTGCATAATCCTGAACCCCGTCGGCTAAGCCACCCAATAATTTTCGGGCTGCAGAAGCCTTATCGAGGTGGAAGCGCCAGCTCGTCATATCAGTCGCAACCAGACCTAAACCTTGTTCGCCAGTGGCACCGGCACGACCGAAGACGATACGTTGCGCTGTTCGCCATACGATTTGATGATACTGTAATGCCTTTTTATCACCGGAACCTTCGTAAACGTTTTCTACCTCAACACCTTTAGCTGATAAGGATTTTTGCGTCGGAACCACCGGGGGCACCAATTTAGGCAGCTCTCGTGCTGGCAGGGGCGGCGCCTTTTTCCTTTGCGGAGGCAAAGGCGGTGGACTGACACGACGTGCCGGCACAGGGGGTGGGCTGGCCTTTCTATCCTGAATCACAGTTTTTGCCGGTGGCAGGGGCGGTGGAGATTGTCTAGTCAAACCCGGTCGCTTAGGCGGCAGATTCGGTGGCGGTAAAATTCCACTGCCGATCCTATTTGGCGTAGGGCCATCGGCCGGGGTGTCTATGCCCGGAATAACGATGGACGGTGTCCGTGGCGGCGGCGGCGGCACGGGCGACCGAGACGGTGGTATGGGAGAAGGAAACGGCGGCACCGGTGAACGTTTGGCTTGAGGGCTGGGTGGAACCGGAGATTCATAGATGGGAAACATGGGCGGCGGCGA
>JAJFLL010000090.1 GCA_021772695.1 Deltaproteobacteria bacterium | reverse complement strand
AAATTGGTTTCCTGGGAAATCAGGGCCATGTCTTGGGCGGAAGATCCCACATCTTTTGCGGTGATGTAACGCCCTTCTAGGCTCTGAATGGCCCGACCAAAGCAGTGCAGCAATGCTTTGCGATCGAAAGGTGAAGTTGGGAGCAGTAGGACCGCCTTACCGCCGCCAAAGGGTAAACCGGCGATGGCCGCTTTAAAGGTCATTTGCCGGGCCAAGCGCAGGACTTCGGCCAATGCCAACTCAGGCTTGGAATAATTCCAGATACGTACCCCGCCTAATCCCGGCCCTAGGCCCAAATGGTGCAGAGCGATATAGCAATGAAATTGGACTGCGGGCTCTTCAAACTCCCAGACCTCGGCGAAATTTTCATGTTTCAATCGGGTGGCCCGCACGGGAGCATTATAGAGGATGTTTGGTGAAAAAGCTTCTTATTTCATTAGCTTATCCCATGGAGTCCCCTTGAAGCCAAGAGGTGTCACTGCTTTAGAGGCAACCGTGGACGCAGGATGCCGATAGCAGTGCATACCTTATTCAAACACTTCTTCCGTTGGGGGCACAACGTGAGCGGAAACCGTACGGCATTTTCTTCAATCTTCTATAAATTAGTTCCAGACCAACTTACCTTCTTCACAGGAGCTACCGATCCGGTTCCCGATGGCAGGATGTTATTTCGTGCCTCTGAGTCGGGAATTTCTCGAGTTCGTCAAGCTAACGGAGACATCAAATACGAACTGACCTATGCCATTGATGATAATAAAAAGGCCTCTGACGGACGGCTTTTTTTAAAAGATGAGTTTGTCCTTGCTGCAGAAGGGCGTAGCGTAAAAAGTTTCAATCGGGCCATCGAATACAACAATCAAGGTGATACTTCCTTATGGAAAAAGCGATTGGACAATTTCCGGCTGATGCAATCTCCCGGTTTGGGAGAAGTGCAGACCTTTGCTGACACCGTATTGACCAAAGAAGACATGGTCAACCATTTGAAGGGACCCGGAAAAAGCGCCATGGGTTTTTTAGGCCAAACCTACGCGGCCCTCGAAGAGATTCGCCAAGATAGAAAAATTGCTTTTAAATTTATGGAATCAGATACAAAAGTTTCTCTTACCGACAAAGCAGACCGGTGGGAGATCAAGTTTTCCTATGTGCTCGATGCAGACAATGATTCGAGTAACGGTCGCATCTTGTTGGAAGATTATTTTAAAGTGAATAAGAAAGATTTTAAAGTAACCAGTCACCTTAGGCGTTGGGCCCTGCATCCCGACTCGGCGGGAAATGCCGAATTTTTTTCTACGGTCACTCAATTAAATAAAAAGCCTCATCCAGCAAGACAAGATGCCGAAGCATTTTTAACGACCATGTTACCGGTACTTTTTTCTTCCAAAGCACCAAACAAAGTTGCCGACTCGTCATCTGTGAGTCCGGCCCCCGAAAAAAAAGCCGAGACACCGGTCACCCCACCTAAAAAGGAAAAGCCGGTCGCACCGCGAAAAGCGGCCCATGCGAACAGCTATACATTTTCTCAACATCCCAGCGAACTGAAAGAAAATACCAGTTTGGATAGTGCCAACAGGCGTTTGAACTATGCCTTAAAGGCCTATCTCAGCCGCAAAGGGCGCACCCTAAATATTTCCAAATTGAAATTCAACATGCGTATCCATTTTAATAGTAAGACCGGTTATGTAGATAAAGTGGAGTTTAGCGATGCCAAAGCCACCGGAGGCTCTATTTCTGATAAAGCCCTGCAGGGTATGTTTTATGAGATTTCCCAACGGGTGCATCAAAACCTTCGAGGGCAAAAGGATCTGAAGGGCAAGGTATTGAGTGTACCCTATTCGTTAGTATTTGCCTGAGATTCGAGTTCTTCCCAGAGCAATCCATAGCGCAGGCCATGATGACTAGCGCGAATTTCGTCGATTCCCAAAAATTCCATCGTTTGCCAAAGAATAGCCCCACCCAAGGGTAATAATTCTGCCCGTTCGGGAATCATGCCGGGAACCTTCTGGCGATCCAAAATATTTAACCGACGTAATCTTTCTACCAGTTCCTGTAAGGAATCACGTTTTAACAGGAAACCATGTACTTCGGCAGGGTCGTAATGGGGCAATTGTTTCATGACCGAAGCCAAGGTGGTGGGTGTGGCGGCAACCGCGACCCAGAGGAGGGGCGCCAAGAGATTTTGTGGAATATCCTCTTCAAGAATATTTCGTATTTGTGCCAACATAGCCTGCCACTGAGCGTCTTCAATGGGTTGCTTGGTGATCATGGTTTCATAAAGCCGCACCGTTCCCAGGGGTAAACTTCTCCATTGATCTTCACTGCCAAAAACCAATTCCGTGGATCCGCCGCCTATATCGATCATACCTAGGCGAGACGTCTTGAGATCTTTTTGGGCACTCAAAAAAGAATAGTGGGCCTCTTCGTTTCCGCTGAGGATCCGAGTGGGAATTTTATATCGAGCCGCAATTTCCTTGGCGAAGGCGGGGCCATCGGCCGCTCGGCGAAACGCTGCCGTTCCGGCCGCCCTAAGTTGGGAGATGCCCGCTTGCTGGGCCTGTTCCTGGAAGTCTTGCAGTATGGCCAGAACCCGCTGTTTGGCAGCGGGGTCTAGATTTTTTCCGTCTTGCAGGTTTTGTGCGAGTCGTGCCACCCCATGGCATTCTAAGACTACCTCAAGCTCGCCCTTGGGACCCATGCGCCCGGCAGTCAGGAGTACCGTATTGCTGCCAATATCGATGACTCCTACGGGTGCCACCGAGGTCTTATTTTTCATCTTGGTCGTACCAGGGAGACCAGTCGGGAGTTTTGCAAAGGCCGTTATTCGTAATGGCCATTTGATTGGATCCGTCCCACATCATGATATAAAGATTAGAACCGCTCTTTCGGCTACTGGAAAAAACCAAGTAACGCCCATCGGGTGACCAGGTGGGATTTTCATTATTGCCGGCCGTGGTCAATTGTTCGGCCTGGGTGCCATCGGCATTCATGGTAAAAATATTGAAGCCTCCGCCGGCCCGTTTGACGAAGGCAATTTTATCACCTCGGGGGGACCATGCAGGGGTATCGTTTTGGTACCCTGAGAAAGTCAATCGTTTCGGTGCCCCGCCGGCGCGATTCGTCACAAAGATATGTAGGTTTCCGGCACGTTCCGAAGCAAAGGCAATTAAGTTGCCATCAGGAGAAAAACTAGGAGAGATGTCGATACCGAAGGTATTGGTCAGCTGGGCAAGTTTTTCGCCTGTGGTATCAATCAAATGAAGATCGGGGTCGCCCGTCATGCTGGAGGAGAGGGCGATGACGGTTCCATCGGGGCTGAAATCCGGAGTGATATTTAAGGTATTGTTAAAGGTCAGTCTCTTTGGGGGTCCCCAACCTTTTTTCTTAATCTCAGATAGGTAAAGTTCCGGAAAAAATTTCATATAACTGGTGTAGGCCAATTGGTTGCCAAGTGAATTCCAAGTGGGGGAAAGGTTTAAAGTGCCGTTGTCGGTAACATCTACAAGGTCGGTTCCATCTACGTTCATGACCGCAATTTGCTCTTTACCTTTAGGGCCACAAGCCGCCGCAATTTTTGTATTAAAAATTCCCCGTTGGCCCGTTAAGGCCAACATGATTTCATCGGCAAAGCGGTGAATGGCCGCGTAGGCGTTTTCTCGTTTCACCTTGTATTCTTTTCCCACCAGCATGGTTTGTAATTTGGGATCATAAAGCCTCAGCTCCAGGGTGATCTTTTTGCCACGACCTTTATAAGACCCTTTGACAAAGACCCGAGCCCCGGTGGCATCCCAGGCATTGAAATTAATATCACCCGGCGTCATGGCGGGACTTTGATTTAGGCTGTTGGGAACATTAATTAGGTCAAAATAACCGGCCAATTTCATGTCCCGTCGCAAAATATCTGAAATTCTTTTGCCTTCGGCATCGGGCGCCATGGATTTTTTTTCAATGAGATCAGAGATGGCGATGGGAAATTTATTTTCCGGAGAAAATTGGTCGACCAAAATATAAATAGCCGCTTGGGAATTTAATGGAAAAATATAAAGTACGGCTAAGGTAAGTAAGAGGAAAATTCGTTTCATGTGGGTCTCCTAATGAATATCCCGGTGTCCAGGCCTACAACAATTTAAAATTTCCGTTAAGAAAAAAGCTTTGCCCTAACGATTGCCTAAAACCCTAGAGCGAAAATCCACAACGAAACCTTCCCTCAAGGCCTCGGATTTTACCCCATCAGGTGGGGCAGGTAAGGGGCTTGCCTGTTCTACTGCCCGTAGGGCCGAGTGATCGAAGGCCGAATCCCCACTGCGTTTGACCAGGGATTTTGAGACAACCGCACCAGATGCATTAATTTTTAAGAAGACTCGTGCGGAAAGGCGTTGAGTCTCAGTGCCGGAATGGGTGCGTACCCAATTTCTAACTATTTTGGAGCGCACCTGCGATTGATACAGGGCAAAACCGGGATCTCTGGCCTGGACCCCTTGGGGATTTCCCAACCCGGGGGTGCCGGAGGAGGCCTCTCCGGGACTGCCTGCCGTTTGTGAAGCGGCTTGTTCTTGTTTTTCCCGTTCATGTAATTCGGAATCGATGCCCGAAAGTGCCGATTGAATTTTACTGGAATCGGGTGTCTCGACTTTCCGCGTAGTAACCTGCGGTTTTGTAGTGGTGGGCGTCGATTTTTTGCCGATGGGTACCGCCTTAGTAGGAATGGTCTTAGGAGGTTCAGGCCTAGGTGGTTTAGCCACCTTCGGAGTCGGCTGAGGTTTGGCCACGGGTGTCTGCGGCGTGGCCTTGGGTTTTGGTGCACTGACTTCTTCTGGTTTAACTGTTTCGGTAGGTTTCGCTTCAGTCTTGGGGATGCCCGGCGGTTGAATGGGAGAACCCGTCGGAGTACCCAAACGAGGTTGAATACGCACCATGGTAATTTTAGTGGTGGGAAGCCGGCGACTGGAAGCGCCTTCAGCCAGGACCATAAACAACACTAATACTACGGCATGAAAACAAATGCTGTAGAGGATATATTTATTAATTTTAATATTCGGATCCAAGGCACCCCATGCCCATCACTCAGGATTTTTCCGGTTCCGTGATCATGCCGATTCGAGCAATACCCATTTGTTTTGCCAACGCCATAATCTTAACGACCGTGCCGTAAGGAACTAGTTTGTCTGCACGTAGAAATAAGGTTTTTTCTTCGCCACCCTCTAAGGGGAAAAGCCCTTTTAATGCCGGCCCTAATGTTTCGATAGTATAGGGAGTTTGGTCTTCCCCCTGAATAAAGACTTGCCCCTGCTGATTGATCGTAATGACCTTGTCTTTTTCTTCAACATTGGATTGGGCCGTGGTCACTTCAGGTAGGTCTACATCGATACTTTCGTTAAGGAACGGAGCAGTCACCATGAAGATAATTAGTAGAACCAACATAATATCAACCAATGGTACTATGTTGATCTCTGCCAAAGTCGATTGTTCAGATGATGAGTTTTGAAAAGCCATGGGAGTCTCCTTAGAAGTATTCCCGCTCGATGCGATTTTCCAGGTCGGTGGAGAAGTCACCCAATTCTTTGGCAAGGGATCTAATTCGAGTGACAAAATAGTTATAGGCGATGACGGCGGGGATAGCTGCGGCCAAACCGACAGCGGTGGCGACTAACGCTTCAGCAATATAAGGGCCGACCACCGCTAAACTGGTGGTCTTTTCTTTTCCGATGGTGAAAAAAGCGGTGAGGATTCCCCAAACAGTTCCGAATAAACCGATAAACGGGGCTGCCGAAGCGGTTGTGGCTAAGAACGGGGTAAGCTGTTCTAATTTATGGGTTTCGTCGTTTTGCGAGCGACGGATGTTTTTATGAATATGCTCTAAATGAAGTTTACCCTTGAAGTTGGGATCCTTCGATCGAGCCTGGCGATACCGAAGGATATCAGAGAAGCCGGCAGAGAAAATGGAATATAGGGGGTTTCCATCTTGAGTAGTGGGCTTGGTCAACATTTCCTCGAGAGAATAGGTGGCGTCAAAATTTTGCAGAAATTTCCCTGAGGTACGCTTGGCTCTTTTTAACTGCATGTATTTGAAAAAAATGATGGCCCAGGAGGTGATGGAAAAAAAGATCAGGAGGATCAAGGTGAATTTGACGACCGGACCGCTACTGATCACCATGCTCAGGACGGATTCAGGGGGGGCTGCAACAGTTGGAACCGGGGCGGGTATTTGTAAAAGCAAAGCTGGAAGCATCATTGCCGTATTCTCCTTTGGGCTAAGACACGAAGGGCATGGGGTCCAAGGTTTTAAAATATTTCACTTTTTTAAAAGTCTTAAAGATACGCGTTCTCCCTATCATAGCCAAGTATTGAATTTAAATAGAAAAAATGGGTTACATAGCGGTCGCCTTGACAATGCTCTATCTTGTCACCTAGAAGGAGTTCCATGAATTTCCAATACTTAGGAGTTTCGATGAGCATTCGAAGTACCATGGAAGAGGCCCTGCAGCGGGGGGAGAAAATTAAAGAACAATTTTTAACCGAGATGATGAACTCATCTACCGTGAATCAACTCCTGCAAAACGACTTATTTATAAAATCTCTGACAAAAGTCTTGAATACCAAATATGAACTAAAGCGGGCTTTTAAGACCAATTTTAAAAGTATGTTGAAGGTTTTCAACGTACCTTCCCGTGACGAAATAAGCTCCATGGAACGCAAGATTCATCGTCTTGAGAATGAAATCGACGTGATTCACCGTAAAATGTTGACCACCCGTCTGGCCAGTAGCAAGTCCTCCCGGTCTAAATCCAATTCCAATACCGCCAAGAAAAAACCCAAAACCGCTACTAAGCGCAGCAAACCTTCATGAGTATGCATTCCCCCATCGGAATCTTTGATTCAGGATTGGGGGGCTTGACCGTATGCCGGGCCATTGAAGCGGCTTTTCCCGGTGAAGATCTCATCTATGTGGGAGACACGGCTCGAGTTCCGTATGGAGTCAAGACCGCTGAGACCGTGACCAGGTATTCCGAAGAGATTTGTGATTTTTTGCTGCAACAGGGCGTTAAGGCCATAGTCGTAGCCTGTAATACCGCTTCGGCCCTGGCGCTTCCCAAATTAAAAGGCAAATATTCCTTACCCTTACTGGGGGTTCTTGAACCTGGAGTGGAAGCTGCTCTGAGATCTTGCCGGGATGGTCAGGTGGGAGTCATTGGCACCGAGGCAACCATTCGGTCTGAGAGTTACCCCCAAGCCCTACAGCGAAGGTCCCCCCAAATTAAGGTTTTTTCGCAGGCTTGTCCCCTATTTGTGCCATTGGTAGAAGAGGGCTGGATCGATCATCCCGTAACCCGGACGGTCGCTGAAATCTACTTGGGGCCCTGGAAAAACCTTGAGGTGGATTCGGTCATTTTGGGTTGCACCCATTACCCTTTGCTCAAGTCTGTTCTACAACAAACCCTGGGTTCAGAGGTCGTTTGGGTCGACTCCGCCTTAGAAACGGCCAAGTCCTTGGGGGACTTGCTTAGAAACCAAAATTTACTGAATCCACGAGATCAGGGCGGCTCCCGCCAATACTATGCCACCGATGCCCCGCAAAAAATGCAGGTCTTGGCACAGTCCTTTTTGGGACATTCCCTTGGTGAAGTGGAAGTGATTCACCTTAATTAGTTGACTCCCATTGGGGGCATGCTAGGAGCGCTGGTGGAGGCCATGGAAAAGACTCGCGACGTAGCCAAACTTAACGAAATTACCCGCCAGCTAAGGATCGATTGCCTTAAAATGCTG
>JAJFLL010000089.1 GCA_021772695.1 Deltaproteobacteria bacterium | reverse complement strand
TCGATAATGTTGCGGAAGCTTTGCGGGATGGAGCCATCATTGTCGCCATCATTTTATTTATTTTCCTGGCGAACCTTAGAACTACGACCATTACTTTGGTTACGATTCCACTTTCCCTGTTAATCACGGCGATCGTGTTTAAATTTTTTAACCTAGGCATCAACACTATGACATTGGGTGGGCTTGCCATCGCCATCGGCGAACTGGTGGATGATGCCATTGTGGATGTGGAAAACGTCTACCGTAGACTCAGGGACAACTATGCCAAAGGGTCTCCCAAGGGTTTTCTTCGAGTCGTCTACGAGGCCTCCTCTGAAGTCCGTAACTCCATCATATTTTCAACCCTCACGGTCATTTTAGTATTCATTCCGCTCTTCTTCTTAGGGGGGATCGAGGGGCGCTTATTTAAGCCATTGGGGGTGGCTTACATTGTTTCCCTGAGCGCCTCCTTGTTGGTATCCCTAACGGTAACTCCAGCCCTATGTTCCTATTTATTACCCCGAGCTAAACAAATTAAGGATGAGAAAGAAAGTTTCGTGGCCCGCCAGTTGAAAAGGGTCCATCGATGGTTTTTAGGAATTTCCATAGATCACCCCTACGGAATATTGGGTGGCTGCTTGCTCCTCTTGGCCGGAAGCTTAAGCTTGCTTCCTTTAATGGGAAGAAATTTTTTACCGCCCTTCAATGAAGGGACCGCCACTATTGGTGTTGCGGCCGCCCCGGGAATTTCTTTGGCCGCCTCCGATAAGCTTGGAACCAAAGTTGAAAACGCCATGTTATCCATTCCAGAAGTCAAATCGACCATCCGCCGCACAGGCAGAGCTGAAATGGATGAACATGCCGAAGGGGTGCATTGGAGCGAAATCGATGTGGATTTTAATGAAGGGGGAAGGCCCCGACCAATCGTTCTCAATGATATCCGGGAAAAAATCGAAGCTGTGGGGGATGTGTACGTGAACATCGGGCAGCCGATTAGTCATCGCTTGGATCATTTGTTGTCGGGGGTGCGGACCCAACTGGCCGTAAAAATATTTGGAACCGACTTGGCTGAGTTACGACGTCTGGGCATTCAGGCGGAGGGAATCCTTAAAAAAATTCCCGGAATCGTAGACTTGAGTGTGGAACCCTTGGTGCTGATTCCTCAACTTAAGATCAATCTCTATGGAGAAGACGCAGGCCAATTTGGGACAAGAACAGGAACCTTGGCGGAAGAATTAGAAATGGCGCTCAACGGAGTCGAAGTGACTCAAATATTGGAGCAGCAAAAAATATTTGATGTGTTTATGCGCTTTGACGACCGTTCCCGAGCTGACGCAGCGTCTATCGAATCCATCGCCATCAAGACCCTTCCCAATGGACGTACCGTTCGAGTTAAAGACGTGGCCGAAGTCTACCAAGGCTCGGGGCCTAATATGGTAAACCGGGAAAACATGCAAAGACGGATTGTGGTTGCGGCCAATGTTTACGAAAAAGATCTGGGAAGCGTGGTAAGTGAAATCCGAAAAGAATTTGACGAGAAACTGGAACTGCCCAAAGGATATTTTTGGACATTGGGTGGTCAATTCGAAAGCCAAGTCCAGGCGTCCCGGCTGTTACTAATTTTCGGGACCCTATCTATTTTTGCCATTTTCTTAATGCTCTACCTCCATTTCCGTTCTCTGCTTCTGACCTTCCAGATCATGCTCAATGTCCCTTTAGCCTTGATTGGAAGTATCATCGCCATTTACTTTACTGAACGGGAATTGTCAGTGGCCACCCTCATTGCCTTTATCACCTTGTGCGGAATTGCCAGCCGCAATGGCATCTTAATGATCACCCACTATCTGCATTTGATCCAGGAAGAGGGCATGGCATTTAGTAAAGAAATGGTGATTCGAGGCTCCCTGGAACGACTTATCCCCGTTTTGATGACGGCCATGACGGCGGCACTGGCCTTAATTCCATTTGCCTTGGCAAAAGGTGAACCCGGTAAGGAAATTCTCTATCCGGTCGCGGTCGTCATTATTGGGGGCCTGGTGTCCTCTACTTTACTCGACATTATCGTGACCCCAGCAGTCTTTTTTAGGTTTGGGAAGAAAGCCGCAGACCGGTTTCTTTCCTTCCACACAGCAGAAAACCCAATCAAAGGAGAATGGAAATGAAAAAACTACTGATATTAAGCATGGTATTATGTGCCTTGCCGGCATGGGCCCACGATGAGGGCCATGGTCCCAAACTCACGGATTCCCCCAAGCAGGGCGGAGTCCTTACTTCCGTCATCGCCGAACAGGAAATCGGTAAAGGAGAAAAGGCTAAACTTATCTACAAAGCGGAACTGGTTCGCTACGCCGAGGGTAAGGTCCGGGTATTTCTCTACAGTCCCCAAATGGAAAAGTTGGATTTTAGCAAGTTTGAAAAAAAGGCCAATGGAGTCTTAATTACCTGTAGGAAAGAGAAGTGCCAAGAAAGCAAGTTCCCCTTTCAGGTTGAAGATGGCTCGTTCGCGGGAGTGCCTCCCAAGCCAGAGCGTAAGCCCTTTAATATTGATATCCATTTTAGTGACGGAACCCAAAAATTATTTGCCGCCTTTGATAATTTGGACTGATTCAATCAGCTGATCTAAATTGGAGAACTTTCATGAAAGGGAATTTACCTAAATTAAGGGCCCCCTTGCCGTGGGTTATTGCTAATACGATTTGCTTAATCCTGTTCGGCTCCTGGCCGGCCCATGCTGCGGATAGAGTTCTTAAGTACGAAGATCTGCCTAATCTCATTCGGCAGAAAAACGAAGGAGTTCAGGCATCGGCAGAGATGGTGAACGCCAACCAGGTTCGTACGGGTTTCTTGAAGCGTTCTTTTTTTCCACAAGTCGAGATCAACGGAGGAGCTCAACACTTTAAAACCCGGGATTTTCCCCAGACTACCCAACCCTTTGGGGGCGCCGGAGTATCCCTCAATCTGTACCGTGGCGGTCGAGACCAATTAGCGGAGGAAGGACGGCAGGCAGAAGTCGGGATCGCAAAAGCCGATCAGGAAATGACCTTTCGCCAGGAATTGCTTTTGGCCCGGAAGCTATTTTGGGAGCTTGCTTATCAGCAAGAATGGGTTTCAGCCGTGAAACAGGTCCTTCAAATCAATTCAAAGAGTCGAGGGGCCGCGGCCCTCCTGGTTTCTAAAGGACTCACCACTGATACTGACCTGTTGGGCTTCGACTTATTTCAAAGTCAAGCCAATGAAATGATCGCTTCGGCCAATCATGATAGCGAAATTATAGAGGACCAATTGAGGACCCGCCTTGGAATGTCCCCTGGGACGCCCATCAAAATTTCAACTCCCATTCCTCACAGTCATGATGAAGACCTGGTAAACACGGATTTATCGGTTGCTACCCACCCGGAGGTCCAAGTCCTTCGGGAGGAAATTAAGAAAGATCGTGCCATAGGCAAACGCTTCTCTCGCCAGTGGACTCCTGAAATAGATGCCGTTGGGCTTTATCAACTCTATACGGAACGTGACCGGGATTTACTGGGTATTAAGGAACGTCAAGACCTAGCCGGTGGGCTACTTTTGAAGATGCATGTTTTTGACGGTTTTCAGGCCAAACATGAAGCCCAGAGCGCCCGCCAAAGGGCAATATCAAAGGGGATGTTGGCCCAATACAAAGAAAAAGTCTTGCGAACGGATTTGAAAACCAACCGGGAGGAGATGAAACATTTTCATCGTTTGATCCACGCCTCGGAGGGATTTCTTAAAAAGGGCGGCCAATGGTTGGATAAAACTATGGAAGACTACAGTTTGGGATTGAAGACCTCCCAAGAAGTTCTGGATGTCGTTGAAAGGATGTTAGAGCTAAAAAAACAAAACCTGAATTATCGTCGGGACTATCAATTACATAAAGTGGCGCTCCTAGGTTTATTAGGCGATTAAAAATTTAAAATGACCCTTCTTGATTAATTGAAGTGGCCTAGTCTTGGGAAAATAAACATAGCCAGACCATCAAAACGGCAGCCATTAAGTTTGAGCAATCCATGAAGAAAAAATTCATAGCAGTAATACAGTTCGGCCTCATTCTATTGTCGCTCTTGAGCCAATGGAGTTGGGCCACGGAGATAAAATTTTCTCCTTTAACCTTGCAGGTCTTGGCAACTCCTCAGCCGATTCGGGGGTCCGACGGAGAATTTCACCTTCTTTATGAATTAAAACTTACCAATGTCACCAGCCGGGCTTGGAGGGTAAAACGATTGGAAATCCTGGATGAAAGGAGCCGGCAAAGTGATTTGGCGGTTTTTGAGGGAAAACAGCTTAAAAAACGTATGGCGCTGATCGGGACTCGACAGCTTGGAAACTTGGTAGGGCCCGATGAAACCGCAGTCGTTTGGATACACTTAAAATTTTCCTCTTGGGAAAAGGTTCCCCTTAAGCTTCTTCACCGCTTGCAAGGTACTTCCTTGGGACAGAGTGTAAATGAATTGGGAGGAATGTCGGAGGTGGAAAGGCGATCTCCCATTGTCATCGAAGCCCCGTTGAAGGGGGATAAGTGGTTAGTGGGGAATGGTTGTTGTGAAGTCGCACACCATATACGTACCATACTCCCACTTGACGGGCAGCTTTACTCGGGGGAACGTTTTGCCATTGATTGGGATAAATTAGGAGAAGGAGACCGAATTTACCGTGGAGATAATCGGAAAGTGGAGAGTTATTTTGGCTATGGTTTGGAGGTCTTGGCCGTGGCAGAGGCCAGTGTGGTCACCGTAGTGGATCGGTTTGCCAATCAAATCCCAGGTAAGTCATCCAATAAAATTAAATTGGAAGAGTCCTATGGCAACCACGTGGTCCTGGACTTGGGAGGGGGCCGGTTCGCCCTTTATGCCCACTTGAAACCAGGGAGTATTCACGTAAGGCCGGGAGAAAAGGTCCGTGAGGGGCAAGTCCTTGGCCAAGT
>JAJFLL010000088.1 GCA_021772695.1 Deltaproteobacteria bacterium | reverse complement strand
TACTTCCTGTTCGAATCGTTTGACACAGGACTTAAGCCCTTCGGTTTTAGGTTCGAGTATTTTTAGTGCCGCCAATCGATCCATCAATATATGTTTGGCCAGATAGACTTTCCCCATGCCTCCCGAACCAACTTCTTTGATGATTTCATAATTTCCTATTCGGTTCTCCATAGGAAATTTAAGTTTGCGGGCCCTGCTTAGCAAATGAGAAATCCAGACACTTAATAAGCCCACAAGTGCGATTTGAATGACTTTAATATAGGGCACGGCATAGCCACTGCCATCATGATTTTCTGATAGTAGAATTTTCTGAGTTTGCGAAAGGTGGCCGTCCACCAGGTAATGCCCCAGCAAGAAAGCGCCAAGCACACCCGTTGCCAAAAACGCTTGCCCCCAAGCGCGACAGGGAACAAAAACCGCATGACATAATATTAGTAGTAAAAGGGGGAACAGCCGGGTTTCTGGTGTGGGTCTCAATAATAATAAAAAGACCAAGATGAAGGCGGTCATGAGAGATACACCTAATTCAAAAATTAAAATATATCTCTCGGACCAATCTCCCAATAAAACCAGAAGTACGGTCAAAAATAGCATCAGTGGAAGTAAGAAAAAAAATGCACGGTAATATTGTTGGACTTCAGAAAGTAAAATAGGTTGATTGGGAAAAAAAACGAAATTTTCAAAAAAATAAAATAGTAAGGCTACCCCGGTGGCGACGGAAAAGAACCATAAAAGGCGACTTTTAAAATGGGCCTTTTCATTGGGAGAAATGGTTAATTGGGATACCACAGATTGTTACCTTTCCGGGTTCCAAACTGCTGCATAAACCTTGAAATAGTAAATCAGTATTTTTATCAGTTAGATCTGTGGGAATGACAATTCATGTTCTTAATAATTTTTACATCGTGACGGGTCAAAAATAAAATTGATTTTCATGGAGTTAGCTAAATCTAAACCCTTTTGGTCAATAAGAAGTCTTTTAAGTTTTTCTTTATTATTATTCCACCAACCCATAGAATTTTAGATCAAACGGTTTTAAATGAATGACCTTCAAAAGGGTGTTGTTTATGAGAATTTTTAGCCGATATTTAGTTTTTAAATTTTTTATAAGTTTTAGTATTTTTTTTTCGATTAACATCGCCCAAGCTCAAGATTGTCCAGTGATGACCGGGGCCTTAATTGATGCCTGTGCTACGAATATGCCTGTTCCCAATACAGGTGGTGGGTCAGAAGGTAATAATGAAATTCTTGCTTTTCGGACAGGGAGTACCGATGTGTCGGTTGCTAACCTTGTCAATGCGTTGAGTTATTATAGTACTACCCAGCCAATGCCACCCGAAATGCCTAGCGTCGGGCAAAACTTTACCGATTCCTACGCGGCCAATACTCCTTATGTAGATGCCCTAAATATGATTGCAAATTGTGGTCAGTCTTTATTTATAGACGCCTTCACCGCAAATACTATCCCAAGTCATTCGATTTTTTGGATCATGCAGGGCATTACTATGACTCATCCAGGCCCAGGCTACCCATTTGATTTTGCCTTTCTATGTAATAACGGCCCCATCTATTTATTATTTAGTACCGACAATAGTTGGAGCAATTCTGGTAATTTTGCCAACAGCAGTGCCACCAATCCAGATATGGCCAGATACTTTTTAACAGATTTTACCGGTGTGGACCTGAATTGTAATCAGGTGGTCTACGATTATTTTCCTGATCAGCTCACCAACGATAGCATGTCCGATCCGAATGGGGCTTCGGTTCAATTTCCTGAATCTGGGGGTAGTGCTAATGTTTATTTCAATGATGGGTGTACCCCAAGAACATTGTTTTCTCCGCCAGCTACCATGGGAGATAATGCTATATGCCAAACAGATGGAACTACGACCCAACCCATGGAATTTGAAACAACCTTTTGCACCGATGGTGAGGCATGTACCCAAGATTTGTGTACCGTCGACCTTCAGGATTTACCCTTTTCGCCTGGCTTGTGTACAAACCCTCCTATTACGACTTGTGAACCGAATGGAGATGGGTGTTGCCCAACTAATTGTAATGGACCTGAGGTTGGTGAATCTTGTTTTAACCCAGACGGTTCTGCAATACCCGGTTGCGACGAAGATTGTAGTGCCATGGGGCCACTACCAATCTGTGGAGATGGTAGTGCTCAGCCAAACAATGGAGAAGAATGCGATAGTAACGATGCGGCATCTTGTGCCAGCGGTTTTTGTAATAATGACTGCACCTGCCAAGTGGTTGGTAATGTGTACTTAGAAGGATCTGGAATTTTAAGTTGTAGCTTTCATTCCAACTTACCCGATCAAAATCGGGTGCCGAAATCGATGGTGTTTGGATTTGGCTTGGTTTTAGCTTTTATTATTTTCAATTTACGTAGGCGTTTAAATAATCTTTGAGAACCGAAGCATTATTGTACTCGATTTCGCGAGCCCCATAGATCAGTGTAACCGTTTGGTATTTTTTGATGAACTCACGCAGTTTCGCAACGGCTTCAGGATTTGCCTTAAGCTCCTGCAGGTAACGTTTTTTAAATTCCTTGAAGCGTTCGGGAACATGTTGAAACCAGCGGCGCAATTCTGCAGAAGGGGCGATTTCTTTGATCCAAACCTTTACCTTCAGATCTTCCTTTGACCTGCCACGGGGCCAAAGACGATCTACCAAGATGCGACAACCATCTTTTGCCTGAGGCTTTTCATAGGCTCTCTTTATTTGTATCATGAAATAATCCTTGGGTTCCCATTTTGATTGTCTGAAAAATCAAAATCAAGGCCGGAATCCTATTTTCAACAGATGGTTTTAAGTGCTAATTACCAGCGAGCGCGGTGGCGAGGTAGGGTATTGGGCATCAGCGACGGATTCCTGTGAGGAGGCTTCAGGATTCTTCGGTATGTATTGTAAAATAGCTTCATCGATTC
This sequence comes from Deltaproteobacteria bacterium, assembly GCA_021772695.1. Lineage (GTDB taxonomy): Bacteria > UBA10199 > UBA10199 > DSSB01 > DSSB01 > JAJFLL01. The sequence goes on along the minus strand of JAJFLL010000088.1, from coordinate 3,063 downwards.
GATGACCAACGGTTTTTTCGTAGCTTTCGATCTGCCGGTCGAGATCGCGAATATTACGAGCCAGTCGGATTTTGATATTCTCTTGGTGAGCATTCACCGAGTTTTCTTGCCTGACGATATTTTCCACTTCGATAGCTAATTGCTGATACTTTTCCTGGTCCCCATTTGGGTTTCCGGTGATGGAAGTAAGAGGCGCTTCGAGTCGATTGATACGCTGTGTATTTTCTGCATCGATGGCATCTAAAAAGACAATCGTTTCACCCATATTCCAGGGGCGAGTATGACCATCGGTATCTTGAATCTGGTAGCCGGAAAATTCTGAGAGAATATATTCGGCCTGTCGTGATTTTTCCCAAGATAAAAAGGCGGGGTCTTCGGAAATTTTCCAATTCAAATGTTCAATAATGGCTTTACCTGCATCACTGTCGAGTGAGACGGGTAATTGAGGTATTTGACTAGGAGCCTCTGAATCGGTTTCGGCCAACAATTCATTTAATATGGTAGGATTTTCTTCGGCAATCCTTAAAGTACGCCCCAGGAATTCTTGCAAGCTTTCATCAGAATAGGCAGCGTTGCTGCCAAGACCATATTTTTGGAATACCTTCTGTAGACTTTCCTCGCGACGGGTCTCTTGTTCACGCAAACTTTGTAATCGTTGGGTAAGTCGCATTTTAGATTGAGCCAATAAATGTGCAGAGGAAGTTAAGGTTCCTCCTGAGAGAGCATGGTAATCCAATCGGTAAGAGTCGTAGGCTTCACCGAAGTGATTTTTAGTGGGTATGGCCTTGGCTTCCCTGGGTTCTTCATTTCGATCCAGAATTTGTAAATAATTGCGGTAACGCAGGTAGGCACCTTGAACTTCACTTTGTGCTTCAAATATTTTTCTTGGAGGAAGGGGCTCTCCATTTTCGAGGCGCGACATAGTTTCATTGCGACGATCGATGGCCTGGCTCAAGTCATCCCTAAATTGGGTTTCTTGAGCCAATAAATTTTCTTTTCGGTCGTAGGAATCCCAAATGCGAAGAGCGGCCATTTCTAACAAAATAGTGACCAACGAAGCCCGGTAGGTCATGGCTAATCGCGCTCCCCCCACTTGCCTTGAAGCTGTGGTCAAAAAACGATTGCGAAGTAATAATCCGCCTAGTCCTCGTATCGGTTGACCTGGCATTCTTTTGACCATGGCAAGTTCGGCGCGGTGAGCACTCCAAGACCAGAATCCCGAACTCACTAAAGACACCGCTCCCACCCGCAATAAAGTTTTATTGAAATGTTGCCAATTAATCTTGGAAAAACTTTGGGAATAATTTTCCAAACTTAATCCAAATATACTTGAAGGCTCCCAGCCATGATGAACCATTTCTAATGCAAAAAGCCCCGTTACCAGGGGGACGCCTCGACTGAAAAAATTTCTTACGATAGCACCCTGTTTGTGGATGGGGCGGAATCTTACTGGGGGTTCATTATGCCATCGCGGAGGATTATGGCGCCATGCCTGGCCAAAACTTACGTTGGACTTGTGCATCTCTTTATAAATATTTCTTAAGGCTCCACCCCAATTGAATAGTCCCTCCGTGGTGACCAGGCCCGCCCCAGAAGCGGTCATGAGTATTCCGGCTGATTTAACTTCCTTCCAGATGGCCTTGGAGGAAAAATCAGGGGAGGGAGTTCCGATGGCTTTGCGCTCGGCATCGGTCCAAAATAATTTTTCATAACCCTGTGCGATGGGGAAGCTGGCGTAATTTCCAAAAACAAAAGCTCCCCCGTGCAAAAAATAATGAGAAATTCTGACAAATGAGGTGCCTTTGAGAAACGCCCATCCAGGAAACCAAGGCCGATAGTGTCCTTGCCTGGCGCGGTGGACTTCGCTCATATTGAGTCGAGCGGATTCATGTTGGTTAAGCGTGCCGTTATCATAAACCCCGGTGACCACGGTATCGCCATGCCACATATGAATCACAACCCGTTTTTTATTTCCCTCAGTCTTTAAGGTATCTTCCGAAATGGTAATATGAGTGGCAGGGTTCGCACCTGGAAAATGCAGTTCAAAAAAGTTTTCCGGGGCAAAGCCGGTAGTTTGACCCAAGATACTACCCTTGACCATGGCGTTTCTTCGGGTTCGCAGGCCGGCTTCCCTTACTTCGGGAAGGTTCTCGATGGCTTCCAGGGCGGCTAAAGACGAAGTTGGCCCTTTTCCGACCTCTCCCTTCTTCCCTGTTGGATTATCCATTTCTAGTTGACGAATGGGAAGCTCAGGCACTTCCTGTAGAAGGGGGTTGTCGGTGGGATTTGATTTTCCCAATAAACTTCGGTCCGCCTCAAGCAGTTGTTGGTCCCTGGGCAAATTCGCAAAGGCCGGATCTTTCGCCGCTAATTTTTTTACCACATGACTAAGGTCGATGGTTTTTCCGTCGGCGGTTCGTCGAATCACATTGTAGAGCCCGTTTTCCCAATGGGTTTCTCCATTTCCGAGGATACGTTTCGTATCACGGTGGATTTTTAATTCAGCCGTTCCGTCGGGATACATGTGAAGATTAAGGTGCCCGACGTTAGGTTTAATTTTAGTGACGTCGTTGACGACACCATGCCACAAGGCATTACCGAACCAACGGGAAAATTCCTTAAACATGGCCCAACGAATGGAACCCTTAGGCCTTAAATATCGTACCTCGGAAGGATTGGTAGGATTAACCCACCTTTCATATTGGGGCCAAAAGGGACGAATTCGTTTGAATAGATCAACGCCATTTTCGATCTTTAATATGTTTTCATTAAACTCCCCCTGCGTGGTTGGCAGTGCGCCTAATTTAATGGCAGTGGGAGCAATTTTCGGTATTTCGATTGATGCGGAAATTTCCGCACCCATACTTTGAATACTTTTAGATAATTTTTCTTGATAGCTCTTTGGGTCCTGCTGAGCCTTTTCGATTTCAGTGATGACATTATTTATTATATCGAGCTGGGCTACAGTAGGCGGTTTCCGAGCGCCCACAGCAGGGTTGTAACTGACTTCACCGGTTTTTGAAATTTTTACGACTTCAACGTATTTTCCATTGCTATGTTTGT
>JAJFLL010000087.1 GCA_021772695.1 Deltaproteobacteria bacterium | reverse complement strand
CAAAAATTTCTGGCATCGATAGATTAAAATTAAAAAATATTACCAGCCCACACTTCAGCACCGCCGACGCTGGTAGTGAAACTATATTAATATCAAAGTTAAATATTTCAACCTAGTCAGGGTCCAATGGATTCATTTAATATCAATAAACCACTAGCATTTTACCACCGCCGACGTCGGCGGTGCGATTCAAAGTTCTCGCAAAAAAATTCTTATTCCATATTTTCTAAAATATTAATGGCCAAAAAACATCCTTCCACCATTTACGCCGTCACTGGGTATAATTTCAGAAATTTTAGCCAAAGCATTTCACCGCAAAAAGGCATGCCATGACCGCCCCGCTGAAATATAAAAATTTAATGATTTTCTTCAGCACCCGGATAGGTAGGTTGCTGCTTCGCGCGAGCGGCACGCAAATGATCGAAGTGTTTAAAGGTTTCACCTACCTTGAAGCCACGATGTTCGGCATCGCAACGGTAGCAAACCAACATATAAGGCAAGACCAAAAACAAGATCAAATCGATCAAGCCCACCACTACCAAGGGTAAAACGGGTGGAATCACGAAGAAGCTGGCGATAATTCCCAAGACGACAATACCCACCCCCAAGTTGCGATTGAATAATTTTTGGCGAAATAGCTCCTTGCCGCCACAGATCACACAGTGGTCTATTACTAAGGTCTTAGCGGCGGCATCTACCTCTGTGGGGATGGATTTTTCACAATGGGGGCATTGCAATGCCTCAAGGCTTTCCCATTTGGAAAGTCTCATGGGAAGATCGCAATGGGGACAGTGAAAACGAATCTGCATGAATGCTATCCTTGAAGATAATGCCTCATCAAATGGGGATCCCGGACATGACGAACATATATTTAGAAATCATCTCACCAATGATGACAAAGACTACCCCCACATACAGGAGGCCCGTTGCCGATTGATTGGCGCCGATTTTTGCAGTGGAATAAATCATATAACTTAAGACCAAGGGAATGGCCAAACCGGTCAAAATCCGTTGCCAAAAAAACATGCCATGACCCTGCCACATATCCATCAGATTACTAATGGCTTCGGCACCACCGGAAACCTGCGAGCCATAGACCCAAAGGGAACCTCCCACCACCAAGACCCGAACGACCAGAATTAAAATCAATATTTCGGTCATACGCCTCAGTAAACGTTTGGGCATGGCCTGCACCAGGTACCAATGGCCAAAGACCATGGCTAACATAAAGACACCGAGAAACATGGCTGCAGTTAAAAAATCGATAGGCATCACCCAGGCCTTGAGGCCGCCGTAGAGACTATCTGGGCGATAGACCAAGCCTTGAACCGCCAAGGCTACCATTCCTATTCCCGCACTTATCCGAACCAGGGTCTTGGCTCCGGCAATTTTTTTCATCCGCAAGCGCAGATAGGAAAAAAGTAAAACTGCTAAGTAGAGGCAGAAAAGACCCAAGGCCCACTGGGGCAGACTCCCCAATTGCTCCGTCGAAATGCCGAAATTTTTTGGCAGCTCAAAGGGATAATAAACCACCATTCCCAAAGCGATGGCCATCAACACCGCCGCCAAACCGCTTGAAAGTTGATAAAATTTTCGATCGACTTCCTTGAGTGGCATCACAGCTAAGGTCATGAGAATACCCACGGAAAGCTGATAGAGAAATAGGACTAAAATAAAGGATATATTAAACATAAAGCGATACTCTGATTTTGTGGGGGAATAGTGAAAGGCGGTAGATTTTACAAGAGGCTTTTAATCAGTCCTGCCCAGGCGCCGGTGGTAGGTTTTAGTGGCTTATGCAAGGAGCATCCGCCCGACTCGGTCGGTGTAACTTCAATATTCTCAGGTTCACCGACCCCCTGATCGATATCGGCGGGATTGGCATCGGTAATCAGATCTACACCGGTGATTTCTTCACAGGGCAGCGTGGCACATTCACAGGTGACTGTCTTTCCCTCTAGGCATTCATTGGAAAATTTCTGAAAGGGCGGGTCTAAGGGTTCGATACTGGAACCACCGGTAAATTGAGAGATAATGCGTTGCACGCATAATTGGTAGGTCTGACCAGAGGTCAAACCGGTAATGCGGTAATCACCACAATCGCCACTGCAGTTTCCCTGCTTCTTACTAAAACCGTTGATTTTAGGAGATTCTGCGCCAGAGACAAAGGAAATACGATCCATGGTCTCTAATTTCGGATTGGTATTGACGGCCACCACTTCAACGCCGCGTACCTCGGTAGTGCTATCGAAAGCGAACACCTTTCCGGATACGGCACAGCCATCATTGGCCTCGTTTCCGTAGAGTCTGACGAAATAGGCCTCATCGTCGCGGTGTAGATCTAACATTTGTGCGCCGTTAACCAGAATGGGGAACATAGTCGGCAGGGCATCGGCCACGGCCTGGGGACAACCATCCACGCTACTATTACACTCTTTAAAGGCTTCGGGATTGACTTGGGAATGATCCATGCCCATCAAATGACCCACTTCGTGCAAGACGATGGTGCGCATCTCATCGTCACTTAAGGCGCGGTTGCAAACACCACAACCGGACTTGGCCACGGCAGGATTCAAGCAAGCCCCGCTAAATAGAGCTTGGCCCCGGCGCACGATGCGACGGGCTGGGTCGCCGGAATCATCGTCGATGTCGTCAAAGCCGGAAAAACCTAAGATGGAAAATTTAGAGCAGGTGCCAAAGAGGGCATCGACGATTTCGCCGTCCTCATCAAAGATAATGGGCGATTGGCAGTTACCCTGGGTGTCAGGGAAAAAACCCGGATAGCACTCCTCGGTGCCCGTGCCCAAGAAGTCTTGATAGTTC
>JAJFLL010000086.1 GCA_021772695.1 Deltaproteobacteria bacterium | reverse complement strand
CGCTCCGGCCGCCTAATCCCTTATCGGCATGTACCCTTGCAAAGGCCCACGGGGCCTTTTTTTTTAGGATAGCTAATCATGTTTGTGGACTCCCATGCTCACATCGATTTTTCCTCCTACGAGGCCGCCGAGATTGAAGCGGTGGTGGAGCGGGCACGATTGGCCGGCGTGGAAAACATCATCCATATCGGTAGTGGTGAGGGACTAGACAGCATGGCTTCCACGCCTGCACTCCTAGACCGTTTTCCCCAGGTTTATGGCTCGGTGGGAGTCCATCCCCATGATGCCAAATTATTAGATGCTGAGGCATTAACCAAGCTGAAAGAATCGGCCGCTCACCCCAAGGTGGTGGCCATCGGCGAGATCGGCTTGGATTTTCACTACAATCATTCCGAGCCCGAGGTACAACGCCAGGCCCTGCGCAATCAGATTCGTTTGGCCAAGGCGCTGAATAAACCCATCATCATTCATGATCGTGACAGTCACGACGAAATTTTACAGATACTAATAGAAGAAAAGGCCTCGGAGGTTGGCGGAGTATTTCATTGTTTTTCTGGTGACTATGAATTCGGTCTCAAAGTCATTAAAGAAAATTTTTTGGTTTCGTTCACCGGAATTGTCACCTTTAAAAAGGCCGAAGTCACCCAAGATGCCGCCAAGCGACTGCCCTTAGAAAAAATGATGATCGAGACCGATTCCCCTTTTCTAACTCCCGTCCCCTTTCGCGGCAAAAGGAACGAACCGGCCTATGTCACCCATGTGGCCGCCAAGATTGCTGAACTGAAGGATCTCGCCGTTGAAGACGTTGGCCGGGTGACCGCCCTAAATGCGCGAAGGCTTTTTGGCTTCGGCGACCAAGATATTCCCGCTTCTATTGTGTATCGCATTCGCGACAGCCTCTATCTGAATATTACCAATCGTTGCACCTTGGCCTGCGTCTTTTGTCCGAAGTTTGTGGACTGGGAAGTGAAGGGTCATTACCTGCGCCTTCCCAAAGAGCCTGAATTTTCTGAGGTGGTGCGTTTGATGGGAGATTTTTCCGACGTGGATGAAGTGGTCTTTTGCGGTTATGGCGAACCCACTCAGCGCCTCGATTTATTGAAGGAGCTTGCAACCTACATCCACAAACAAGGTAAAAAGGTGCGACTCGATACGGACGGCCTGGGTAACCTGATCCATGAGCGAAACATACTTCCTGAATTGCAGGGTTTGGTGGACCGGGTCAATGTTTCCCTCAATGCACCGAACGCCGAAGTCTACGCCAAAGTTTGTCCCAATCGATTCGGTGCCAGCGCCTATGAAGAAGTAAAAAAATTCATCTTGGCTGCAAAACCATACATCCCATGGGTTCAGGCCTCGGTGGTGGGTATGCCGGGGGTCGATGTAGCCGCCAGTCAAAAGGTGGCTGAAGAGGAACTGGGCGTGCAGTTTCGCCACCGGGAATACAATAATGTGGGTTGAGGCACTATGAATTCTACTCAACCGCTGGAAGTCGTCGCCTGCATGATTGAACATGAGGGCCGTTTTCTCATCACGCAGCGCCACAAACAATCCCATCTAGGACACCTCTGGGAATTCCCCGGCGGCAAAGTTGAGCCGGGGGAAAGCCTAGAGCAATGTGCGGTGCGCGAATGTCTCGAAGAGATCGGGGTTCGAGTCAAACCGATTCGGGTCTTGTCGGAAGTGACCCATGCCTACTCTGAAGTTTCGGTGCATCTACACTTCATGGCCTGTACCTGGGAATCCGGCGAGCCCCAAGCCTTAGATTGCGCAGCTTGGACTTGGGCTGCGCCCGAGGAATTTGGCCGGTATGAATTCCCCGCCGCCGATCAGCGGGTCATCGAAGAGTGGGTGCAATCACGATCTCAAGGGATACCCGGGAAGGATTCCACCCCTTGAATCTTCAAATCAGGGAAGCTCTCCACATATTGAATCTTAAAATCGGGGAAGTTTTCGACGGCTTGCCATTTTCCACAGGAGTCGGGAAAATTAGAAACCCATTTCACCTTTAGGTCCGGGAAGCTTTTCACCCTTTTTACCTTGATATCGGGAAAGCTATTTACCACCTGGACCTTGCCGTGTAATTTTTTCCCATTTAGCGAGCAGGTTGTCGCATCAAATTTCTCCTCGCCGGCATGTAGCGAATAAGAAGTTCCCAGTAATAATAACAATGTTATAAATATTCGAAAGATCATTTGGTGACTCCCCCGATTAAAAATTTTTTCCCGTGCCAATTTAGGTAATAATGACTGCCGATTTTGCCTTCGATATGGCGTGCGAGGTCTAGATAGGGTTTTCGCTGGAAGCGAGCCGTAAACTCTCCATGGCGGACCGTGCAATACATCACATTGTCTTGGCCCACAAATAAGGTGTTGGGGTCGAGGGCTTCCCGGTAATCACCGGGAAAGATTAATTCGATTTCATCTTCTCGCCAATTCAGATTTTGCACCACGTAGGGCACATCCTTGGCGGTGATCAGGTTGCGTTCCCCCATGCAATTTACCAGGAATTCGCCGTTGGGTAATTTTTCCATTTTTCGTAAGAAAAATTTTAACACCTTGGGGTCGGTCAATTGGGACCCTTCGATCCAGAGCCCGCCGTCTTCAT
>JAJFLL010000085.1 GCA_021772695.1 Deltaproteobacteria bacterium | reverse complement strand
ATCGCCTTTTGCCCAAAAGGAGGAAAGCTCTGTGGGGGTAGATTGGAAAGATGGCTCCATCCGATAAAAAATTGAACAAAACGATTTTTTTGATGTTGCTCGGAAATCTTTAAAATACTCGGCATCAATAACATCATGGCGATGAAGTTGAAAATAAGTCCTACACCACCGACGATGCCAAATTCGACGAATACCTCAAATCCTGAAATAGCCAGGGCCGCAAAGGCAATGACTGTGGTTAACATGGCTGAGAAAGTCGCATTGCCGGTATTTTCAAAGGCCAGAGTGCAAGCAGTAAAAAAGCTTTTACCGTTTCGGACTTCCTGAGAGAATCGGGAAAAGAGATATATGCCATAATCACTGCCCAAACCCGCCAGTATCGGCACGGCGAAACTGGTGATGATATTTACCCTGCCGAAAATAAAATAAGCAAAACCAATGGTCCAAAGGATTCCCATCACTAACGGTAGGCCAATGATTAAGGCACTGCTTAATTTTCTAAAATATAAAGTTAATAAGAACAATAAGGTAAGGATGACAGCAATCGATACCCAATTCATTTCTTGCTGGATTCGGTCAACGGTCTCTACCGATGATACGTAGGATCCGGCATAACCCACATTAATGCCTGAAAATTCACTGTCTTTTGATAGGGCATGATCGATCGCTTGGATTTTTTTGGTCAGGGCGCGGTTTGATTTGTAATCTTGGGCACCGAGTTTGGATTTAACCTTAATAATTTGAAAGCTTTGCTCTTCCCTTTTTGATTCTTCCTCAGGAGCGGCGCCCAACCTTTTTTCATATTTTTCTTTAATGTCATCGAAGGTTAAATCGTAGGGACGATCTTCCTCATCGGCAAAATCCATCAGAGAATTGAAGACTGGACTGAGTTTTTTGTCATCAAGTTGTTGCGAGTGATCGATGCGTCGTTCCATCTCGATTAAGTCGGGCATGTCTACATAAAGCCATTTCCTTTGCAGAAAATAATCGACGGGTTTTTTATAATCCACGTACCGCACTTCGGGCAGCCTTTCAATTTGGCTGACGAAGCGCTCAGAAAATTTGCCAACAGTATCTGGGGCCCCTTGAACGAGTAAGTATAGGTAGCCCATGGATCCATAGTAATCCTTCAGTTGCAGAAAATTTTGCACCGATTGGGTTTCGGGAGGCAGTAAGGATGAAAAGTCGGTTTCAATCTTTAATTTTCTACCAAAGAAAGTGCAAACGATGGCAAGGATCAGGGCCGTTAATAATACGGTTTTTGGAAACCTCTGGCCCAGATTAGATATTTTACCGAGTTTGATAAAACTCATGATTCCACCGGCTCTAAGAGGAGAGTGCCGTCGGTTTCATCTTTCAGTTCACTCCGGCGAAACCCTACCTTCAGGGACGTCAACCAACCGGTTAAAATGAAGGGTAGGGAGTGAACCATATGCACAAAGAGCGCCATGGCCATGGCCTGGGTGGCATCGACACCCATATATTGATAGGTCATGAAGACGGCAGCCTCAAAGACGCCCATTCGGCCCGGAGCAAAAGGTAATACGGTGGCCAGGCTCAAAGCGGCAACGATTAAAAGTGAAGAATATAGAGGTAATTGTACCCCGAACGCTTTTTGGACTGTCATAACGGCCAAGGCTTCTAAGACTCGAAAAAATATCGCAAGTAATATGACAAGAGAAATCTTTTTTATATCATGGATAGGTTTCAGGTAGTGGGCCCATTTACGAAAAAATTCGCCAATTTTTTTTAAACCCTTTAGGCCAACGGATCGATCGTGGCTTGGATCGCGATATCGATAGGCCAGAAAAAATACCACGATGTAGGCCACTGAAAACAACACCAAAAAGGCCCGAATCCCTTCTCCCATCCAATCGGGAAAGGGCACCCATAGGGCCACCGCCAAAAAAACCGCCAATTTTCCGAATCCATCCAAAACCTGGTCGACGGTGATAATCGAAAGGGCAACGGTGGGGCCGACCTTTTCTCTTTTGCCAAGAAGATATACAAATAGGGCATGACCACCCCAAAAGGGGAGGAGGCTGGCGGTCATCAGATAAATTGCCACCACGTGAAAAATATTTTTATAGGGAATGCGGTGTTCTTTGGGTAAATAAATTTTAATTTGCAGGGACTTTGCCAAGATGATGACAAAGGTAACCCCAAAACCCAGGGCCAGGTATTTGACATCTACATGTTCGATGTTTTCTAAAAAACGCTGCCAGTCGACCTTTTTGAAACACCAGAGTAAAAGCCCTGTGGAAAATATTGTGGTGAGGGTACCGAAGATCAAGGTTTTATTTTTGCTAATCATTTTCATGGTTGGCTCGCGGTGATTTTCCTTCTGCTATCATGGTTTCAACGGTGACCAAGTGAAAACCATTCTGTTGCAGGCAATCAATGAGGTCGGGAAGGGCTGCGACGGTTTGGCTTTGGTCTACATTTTCTGCCCCTGACTTACCGTCATGTAACAGAATAATTTCACCATTTTTAAGATTCTTAAATAAGCGTTCCTTAAGGACCTGCACTCCTGGTTGGTCGGTGTCCCAGACTCCCCGGGTCCAGCCAATGAGTTGATACCCCTTTTGATTTAGGATGGTGGGTAAAAAAGGGGATTTCCAACCACGAGGTGCCCGAAATAGTTTGGCAGGCTCAATACCGATTTCATGCATAACCTGTTCCCAGTCGGCAAATTCCTTTTCGATGCGATTCTTTTTCATCAGGGGAAAAGGGGTATGGGAAAAGGTATGGTTACCTATGACATGGTTTTCTTGCCACATTCTTTTGACAACGCCAGGGTGCTTTTTGGCGTTTTGACCCAGAATAAAAAAAGTGGCGGGTACGTTCTTTTCTTTCAGCACATCCAAAATTTGCGACGTAAAGGGTTCATGGGGTCCGTCGTCGAAGGTTAAGGCAATCCACTTCTTTTGAGGAGCTCCGTGAGAAAAGGCTTTGGTGTAGAGGTTGAAGTTGGGCAGCAGGGTGCCAGCGATCATGGTACCCGAAAAAAGCGCCAGCAAAATCAGGCTTCCCCACGCTACGGGGCCCCACCCGCCCACTTGAAGACTTTGGTAGAAGAAAAAGCATAGGAATGCGGCGATTCCGCCCCCTACCAGCAGGTAAGAGGTGAGCAATAGATAATGTTTAAGCGGCAGCATTTTCGTAAAAATCCAAAATTTGATCGGTGACTTTGTCCCAGGAGTATTGATCGACGACTTTTAGCCCGTTCTTTTGAAGCGTTTTTGCCAGGACCGGATCATGAAATATTTTAAGAATACCCTGGGCCAAGGCATTTGGGTCATTGGGGGGTACCAGAATGCCGTTATGCCCGTCTTGAATCAAAGTACGGAAACCTGAATTATCAGTGGCGACCACCGGGGTATTTCCCGCCATGCCTTCCAATAAGCCGATGCCAAAGGAAGCAATGGAAGCGGGATACACATAGGCATGGGCTACAGCAAAATAGGCGGGTCTTTGATCAGTTACCGATCCTTCAAAAAAAATATTTCGACCTAAATAAGCGCCGGCCTTCTTCTGGTAATACGGTCTTAAGGGACCGTCACCAACCAAAATCAATCGTGCCTTGGGAGCCCTTGCCAAAATATTAGGGAAGGCTTCCAAAAGCAAGTCGATGCCGTTTCTTGGATCTAAACGGCCCATGAAAAGAATGTTGAAACCTTCATCTTGAAATTTGTCTAAGGGGGTTGGTGCTTGAGAAAACCATTTCACATCGACTCCATTGGGAATCACCGCGAACTTGCTGTCAAAATATTGGGACATGAGTTGCGCGCAAGGTTCGGAAACGGCGATGATGCCATTCAGTTTATTTAAGTAATTTTGAGCGACGCGATTAAAAGCCGTAAAGTATGTGCCCGTTTTAAAAACCGTGTGAAAGGTGCCTACTGTTATCGTCTTGGAGTATTTTGAAAAGAGTAGCGGTAAGACGGGGTCAAGAGGGTTATGAATATGAATCAAATCGAATTTTTCTCGGTGCAATACTTCCTTAACTTTTGCACCGAGATTCCAACCGTAGGAAATTTTTCCGATGGAACCGTTGGCGTAAACCTTCATGCTTTTTGACAGTTGAATTAATTTTAACCCTGGCGGCAGGCTTACCCCTGGGTCCTGTCCCATATGACCGGTGATGATAGAGACTTCGTAGCCCCGGGTCAGCAATTCCTTAGACAAAAAAAACAGATGTTCGGTGATGCCTCCCAAATGGGGATAGAAATATTCCGACACCAAGGCGATTTTTTTTATTGAACTTTCCATTGTCGATTTTGAATCCAAATAAATAAAATGATCACGGCCATTAAGGGGTAATGAACGAGCTGTTTAAGGGAATATTTTAGGCTTTTGCCGTTTCGGGCCATGGAAACTCCTCGGATTCTGAGGCGAAGCTATA
>JAJFLL010000084.1 GCA_021772695.1 Deltaproteobacteria bacterium | reverse complement strand
TAACCTTTCTCGTAAAGCCGCCTAAGGTAAAAAGCTTACCTCCCTCGAAAAAGGGTTTGCCTCGTAACTGGGGCGGCCCTTTTTTTTTGCCCTTTAATCTTGTGCTTCCCATTGAGGTTTGGCATGGCATGAGATCAGAGGAGATTCCCTTGAACCCTGCACAGGATTTTTCCCAAAAATTGTGGTTGGTGACCGGAAAAGGCGGAGTCGGTAAGACGACGCTGGCTGCAGCCTTGGGTTTACTCTCGGCAGAGTCAGGCTTAGAAACCCTGTTGGTTGAGACCCATGGCCTCAATCACCTAGGAGATTTATTAGGCAAACCCAATGCCGGTTACAAACCTCGCAAGATCCAGAATAATCTGTGGCTTTCTCAAATCAGTGCGGAACAGGCTCTAGAAGAATATCTTCTTCAACAAATTAAGGTCCAAATGATCTACAACGCGGTTTTTAAAAACCGTTACGTTCGCCATTTTATGGATGCGGCTCCCGGATTGGTGGAGCTGTTGACCATTGGTAAAATCTGGGCCCTGACCCGTGGCAAAGGCCAATATGGCAACCAGCGCACCTTCGACCGGGTTATCGTCGATGCGCCTTCTACGGGCCATGGTCTCTCTTTATTGACGGTGCCTGAGGTCGTTAGCCAAGCTGTAAAGGTCGGGCCATTAAAATCAAAATCTGAACAAATACTGCAACTGATACGCGATACCAAGCAGACGATGATTTGGCTTTCCACCCTCGCCGAAGATATGCCCGTAACCGAGGCGACGGAAATGGCTGCGACCTTAAAAGAAAAGGTGCAGGTAAGATTGGGGCCGATTCTGGTTAATGCACTTTGGCCTGATTTATTATCGGAAACCTCCCTGAAAGAAATAAAAACCAAGGCCAAAGATCATCCCTTGATGAATAGTTATCGGTCACGGTTTGAATTAAGTCGATTTTACCTCGACAAGTTAAAAACTAATCTTACCGACCAGATATTTTGGGAAATCCCCCTGATCTATAAAGCGAACGCGCCCTTAGAAATCGCTCAATTGATTAAAGATCAAATGGCGTCCTATTTTTCGGGGGCTACTCATGGCCAATGATTTAATGTCAAAACTACTCAAAGATAAACGAGTGGTGATTTGTTGTGGGTCTGGTGGTGTGGGTAAAACCACGACCGCTGCGGCTCTGGCCCTAACCGGGGTCGCTAAGGGGTTAAAGACCTTGGTGTTGACCATTGACCCTGCCAAACGATTGGCCAACTCATTGGGTATTGAATCCATCGATTATCAAGAACGTGAGATTCCTTCGACAGAATTCAAAAAAATCGCCTTGAAACCGAAGAATTCACTCTATGCCATGATGCTCGATACCAAGCAGACTTTTGATGCCTTGATTCGTCGCTATGCAACTGATGAAGCAAGAGCCAACGCTATATTAGACAATAAACTCTATCAACATTTATCCAACATGATGGCCGGTTCTCAAGAATACATGGCTATGGAGAAGCTCTATGAAATTGTGCAAGAACGAGATTACGATTTGATCGTATTAGACACTCCGCCTTCACGACACGCCTTAGATTTTTTAGATGCTCCGGAAAAAATGAAAAAAATGATCGGGGACAGCGTGATGCGGCTGTTTTTAAAGCCATCCCTTTTTGTGAGTCGGGCCGGTTTTCGTTTATTTGATAAATCCATTCGTAGAATACTAAGTTCCTTTGATAAGGTTGCGGGACTGGACTTTCTACAAGACCTCTCCAATTTATTGGTGACTACCTCCGGACTTTTAGAGGGATTTCAAGAGCGAGCCGAAAAAGTTCAGTCACTATTGCATGACCCTAAGACCACATTTCTTCTGATTGCATCGCCGCAACCCATACCCTTAAGAGAGGCGGATTATTTCTATAAAAAAATTCAGGAATATCAGCTGCCTTTTACGGGATTTATTTTTAATCGGGTGCAAGAATATGATGATGAAATACCATTACCTGTAGGGCTAAGCGTAAATACTCAAAAAGAAGTGAAGCAAGTTCAGGGACTGTTTAAAAAACTATCGGCACGAGACCATCGAGAAATTACGAAATTTAAAAAGAAATTTTCTTCTAAGATGGACGGGTATTTATTCGAATCCATTCCACAAATGGATCACGACATTCATGATTTGTCGGGCTTGTGGGAACTTTCTCAAATGTTGACCGGGGAACGAGTTAAAAACTCACCAAAGGCTTAGGTGCCTGTCTGTGCGATGAAATCCTGGATCAATTGTCGGTCTAAAGGGTGAATGTAAATAAACCGAATCCCGATTCCTACTTTCGAATCATCGGCATCGCTTTCATCACGCATTACCCGCACCACTTCTCCGGTGGCCTGAATGGGCTTGGCCCTGGGGGTGAGGCTAAATCTTAAAAAGACTTGGGTGCCTAATTTAATGGGGGTGTCAGACTGAATGAAGAGTCCGCCTGCACTGATGTCGGTAGAAAAGAAATATAATACACCTTCGCTGTCTTCATTTTCAAAAACGATTTGGGTTCTTATGGGTCGGCGAGGGTAAAGCCGTTTTTCTTTTTTTAATTTTGAAATCATGAAACGCGATTTTACCAATAGTAGTTTTTCAATTAAGTTTATCGATAAATTTAAAAAGGGAGAAACGGGTATTGCTTGCGAATGCGATGGGTTTCTATGAGGTCGAAAGTTACGCGCCGTATTCCCTTGCCTGAACCTAGCTTTGCCAAACAGTTTCCCCACGGATCTAGTACCATAGAATGGCCGCCGAATACCATCCCCCCCTTCTCCGGTCCGCATTTGTTAATACCAATGACGTAACATTGATTTTCAATGGCCCGTGCCTTGAGCAAACTTTCAAAATGGTCCAGGCGTTCCCGGGGCCAGGCACTTGGAACCACGATCCAACTGGCACCGCCTTTGACCAAAGCTCTAAAATGTTCGGGAAACCTTAAATCATAGCAGATGGCCAAACCCAGGGGCTCCGGTTTCACCGGAACCACGACCCGCTGGGTGCCGCACTTAAATTGTAGGTGTTCGCCACTCAAGGGAAATAAATGAATCTTGCGATAACTGCCCAGCAGTTGACCTTGGGGGCCCAATACGAAGGCGCTATTGTAAGCGGCGCTTCGCGGCATCTCTAACATGGACCCCACTGCATAGCAGGACTGGGCTCGGGTATAGGATTTGAGCCAGTGGTAACAAGAGGCGTTGCCCAGTTTTTCCTTTTTGGGCTGGGTGGCGTCGTAGAGACTTGGCCACATTTCGGGTAATAGAAGCCATTCCCCTTTGCCGACCCTTTGCTGGGTCAGTAATTTTTGTAAGCCCTTCAAGGTTTTGAGGGGTTGGCGAAAATAGGAAGGAATTTGAGCTAGATGCACGGTAATGGAGGTTTTTCTTTTCATTTCTCCTCAGTTTTCGCTGGTTTTTCAAGGGGTCTCTAGCTAAGTAGTGAATTTTCTTGACCCACTGGGCCAAGGGTACCAAAATATCTGCCTATACCCGAGCCAAATGTTATTGGAAAAAAGGAGGGTGCTGACGATGAAGACTTATCGATTATTACTATCCACGACAATTGTACTCATTTTAATGGTGGGCGTGGCCTGTCAAAAACGGGGGCCGAAAACTTCCGGTGGTGTTGAAGTCGAAGACATTAGCCTAGAAATGATTCACTTTGACTTTGATAAATACAATATCAAGGCTCAATACCAACAAACTTTGGAACGCCATGCCAATTGGATGAAAGAAAATTCCGGCACCAATGTGATCATCGAAGGCAATACCGATGAATGGGGTACTGAAGAATATAATTTGGCACTGGGTGAACGCCGCGCCATGGCTGCAAAAAATTACCTAACCAATCTTGGAGTCTCACCGGATCGACTGGCGACGGTCAGCTATGGGGAATCACGACCCTTAGACCCGGCTCATAATCCCAAGGCCTGGGCCATGAATCGCCGAGACGAATTCAAAGGGCGAAAATAGCCTCATTTAGTTTGGATTAAAAAATCCAAGAATTTTAAAGACCACAGGGAGTGCCTTTAAGCGTATCATTCCCTGTGGTTTTTTAATTTCTAAGGACTGGACCCAATTATGGGGTGGCTTAGCTTCCCGATGAAATGGGTTCACTTCAAATTATTATGAAAAAACAATATGTTATATATCTATTATTCATGGGATGCATTGGCTTTGCCCTGCTGCCCCAGCAGGCTCGGGCCCAGGCTTCCATCGAGCAATTGAATCAAAAAGTACAGAGTATCGAAGCCACCAACGCCAAAAATAACCGCGATGTGGCTCGCGCCCTCAACCTTATGACCCAAATTCAACAAGATTTTCAGTCGGTCAAAGGACAGATCGAGGCCTCCAAATATTTAACCCAGGAGTCCGATCGTGTTTATAAAGACCTCGACCTGAGGGTCTCTACCCTGGAAGACAAAATCGACCAGATTCATCAATTGATGAAGGAGCTGGTCCAGGCCCAAAAATCGGGCACTCCGACCGCAGGGACAGCCTCTCCTGAAACCGGTGATTTTCAGACCTTGTTGACCATGGTCAATGCCAGGGATTACGCCTCGGCCGCAGCAGGATTTTTGGGCTTCATCAAAAAATATCCGCAAAGTTCCATGGTGCCGAAGGCCCAGTTTTGGGTGGGGGAAAGTTATTATTTTATGGGAGATTACGCCCGGGCCATCAAGGAATTTCAAAGTTTGGTAGAAAAGTATCCCCAGGATCCTCGGGTATCCGAAGCCATCTATCGACAAGGCCTTTCCTTCAGTCGATTGAAAAAGAATGATGAGGCCAAGTTATTTTTCCAAAAGGTCATGGCCGCCTATCCCAACTCCGCGGTGGCGGCCAAGGCCCAAACCCGATTGCACCAAATCGAAGAAATGGAGAAAAACCAAGTGGCTCTAGGCGATGCTCCCAAAACCAGTGCAACGCCACCAGCAGAGCGCCCTGAAGTCTCTGCGGATCGACCGGTCTATAAACTTTCGCCCTATGGCAAGCCTGCCGGGGAATCCGCTCCTTCCGCCGGCGGGAGCCCTGCACCTCAGAAGGCCCCAGTTCCGGAAAATCCAGTGGAGGGCCAAGTGCCTGAGCCCGAAGCCGGGCCGCCAACCGATTCTAGCGATTCATCTACACCCTTGTTCTAATGGGCCCAATCTTCTATGTGCTTGGGTTCTCATGTGGACTGTACTCGGAATTGAATCCTCCTGTGACGATCTGTCTATGGCGCTCCTTGAAGACGGTCGCCCCCTAGCCACCGTCACCGCTTCTCAGGTGGAAGACCATCGCCCCTATGGTGGGGTAGTGCCGGAAATCGCCTCTAGAAAGCACCTGGAGCATTTAGAGGGTACTCTGGATTTAGCCCTGCAACGGGCTGGTAAGACAGCCTCACAACTAGACGGCATTGCCGCCACCTTTACACCAGGCTTGGTGGGCTCCCTATTGGTGGGGCTCAACTTTGCAAAGGGATTGGCATATGCCTTGGACCGGCCCTTTCGCGGCATTCACCATATCGAAGCCCATCTCTTCAGTCCCTTTTTGGAACACCCCCTTGTCTTTCCCTACTTAGGCTTGGTGGTTTCGGGGGGACATTCTCACCTGTATCGGGTGGAGGGTGTGGGAAAATATCGACTCTTGGGACAAACCGTCGATGATGCAGCTGGTGAGGCCTTTGATAAACTGGCCAAGGCCATGGGGCTTAGTTATCCCGGTGGTCCTGCCATCGAAGGCTTGGCAAAGGAAGGTGATCCGCAGACTTTCGCCTTTGCCTTGCCCAAAGTAAAATCCAGTCCTTGCCACACCTCTTTCAGCGGCATGAAGACTGCTGCCTTAAATCATTTGGCTCAAGTAGACGAATCCCACTTTGCCGACTTGGCGGCCAGTTTTCAAAACGGAGTGGTGCGCGCCCTATGCCAAATGGTGCGGTGGGCCTTTGAGGAACAGGGAAATCTTCCCTTGATTCTGGCGGGAGGAGTGGCGTGTAACGGTCCCTTGAGAACGGCCCTGCAGAATCTGGTCCAGGAGTACGCTTCTCAATTGTTGGTGCCGAGTCCCCGTTATTGCACTGACAACGGTGCCATGGTGGCGTGGACCGGTTGGCAATACCTGCTATTGGAGCAAACCAGTCCATTATCACTGAATGCCCAGGCACGCATGCCGCTTGGCATTTCCTACGGAGAAATTTGATGGGCCGGCGTCCCTTGGGACAACATTTTTTAATCAAGGGCTCCGTAGTGCATCGCATTTTGGAGGCCTTGGAAGTGTCGGCCACGAGCCACGTATTAGAAATCGGACCCGGTAAAGGTGCCTTGACCCGTCCTTTGGCCCAGCGGGTCGGCCGGCTCATGCTAGTCGAAAAAGATCCCGTTTTGGCCTCCGAGGTTTCTGGGCATTTGTCGGAATATCCATCAGTGGAAGTGGTCCAAGAAGATTTTTTGAAAGTCCCATGGCCTAAGATCCTAGAGCATTTGGGAGAGGATTTCCGGGTGATCTCAAATCTTCCCTATCAAGCGGCCACCGCCATCATGCAAAAACTCCTCAATCATTTGCTGCCGGGGGCCTTGATGGTATTGATGTTTCAAAAGGAGGTGGCCGATCGTTTGATAGCCACGCCCCACACCAAGGCCTATGGTAGCTTGACGGTGGTGACTCAGATTTTTTCCGAGGTTCGAGTCGTTATGGCCGTACCCCCCAACGCCTTTCGGCCACCCCCGCAGGTGGATTCCACCGTCTTGAAATTTCGCATGCGTGAGCACCCTTTGCTAGAGCGGGAGGCCATGCCCGATTTCGAAAAAATGTTACGGGCGGGATTCAGTCATCGCCGCAAGATGCTCAGACAAAACCTCAGGGAGGTGTTTCAGGGGGCTGCGGCCGGGGACATCGAGACGCGGCTCCAGCGGGTGGGTGCCAACCCACAGGCCCGAGCTGAGGAATTATCGGTTGAACAGTGGATTGATTTGTATAAGAGGCAATAAGGGTATGAACCCGTTACGCTACATCGCCGTTGAAGGCCCGATCGGGGTAGGTAAAACCACCTTGTCCCAATTGCTATCTGAGGAATTTCAAGGTCGCTTGGTCTTAGAGGAAGCCGAAGAGAATCCCTTTCTTCCCAATTTCTACAAAGATGCCAAACGCTATGCCTTTCAGGCCCAGGTGTTTTTTTTATTGTCGCGGTTTCGTCAACAAAAGGACTTGGCCCAGCACGACCTCTTTCAAAGCACGACCATCTCGGATTATATCTTCGCCAAAGATAGAATTTTCGCTCAATTGAATTTAGATGATGAAGAACTCAATCTTTATCAAAGTCTTTACCAGGCCTTGGAACCCAAGGTGCCAAAACCCGATCTGGTGATTTTTCTTCAAGCAAGTGTGGATACCTTGAGACAGCGCATTAAAAAACGGGGCATCGCCTACGAAAAACATATCTCGGGTGATTACATTGCCAACCTTTGTCAGGCCTATAACCAGTTTTTTTTCGAATACGATGAGACGCCATTGCTTACCGTCAACTGCACTGAAATCGATATCGTCAAAAAACAGGTGGATTATAAAAATCTGTTGCGTGAAATTTTGAACATGCGCAAGGCCAAACTCGACAAACACTATGTTTCCATCAGCAGTCGTTAGCCCAAGAAAGGCTTAGGAACCCTCATGAGTGAAGTGAAAAAACTCACGGCTCCCCAAATCGAAGCCATGAAAGTTTCCGGAACCAAGATCACTGTGGTTACCGCCTACGATTATACCTTTGCCCGCATCTTTGATGCAGCGGGAGTAGACTGTTTGTTGGTAGGGGATTCCTTAGGCATGGTGATTCAAGGCCGCAGCAATACCCTGGGCGTTACCATGGATCACATGGTTTACCATACCCACTGTGTGGCTCGTGGTGCGAAGCGGGCCCATGTGGTTTGCGACCTGCCGTTTATGTCTTATCAAACATCCATTTCTGATGCCTTGCGCGCCTCGGGACAAGCCTTGAAACAGGGCCATGCCGAGGCCGTAAAAATGGAGGGAGGGGAGGAGTTGGCCGAGCACGTGCGGGCCGTCGTTGCAGTAGGAATACCCGTTATGGGTCATGTAGGTTTAATGCCCCAAAGGGTGCAACAGATGGGCGGATACAAGATCCAAGGCCGTGGTCGGGAACAATCCCGCAAGGTATTAAATGACGCCAAGGCCATCGCCGATGCGGGGGCCTATGCCTTGGTATTAGAAGGTATTCCCATGGAACTGGCACAAAAGATCACCAAAGAGGTCAACATTCCTACTATCGGGATCGGCTCCGGGCCCCATTGCGATGGTCAGGTGTTGGTCAATTATGATTTATTGGGAATGTTTCCCGACTTGTCGCCAAAATTTGTCAAGAAGTACGCTTCGCTTCACCAAGACATCGACGCGGCCACTCGAAAATTCATTGAAGAAGTACGTAGTGGCACCTTTCCCGATGAAGCCCATTCCTATCACGATTGATCCCTGAAAAGAGATGAACCATGGAAACCCTTTCCAGTGTAAAAAAAATGCAGGATTTGGCCCTTTCTAAAAATAAGGCCGGGATCCGCATTGGCTTTGTCCCAACCATGGGTTTTCTGCACGAGGGGCACTTGCAATTAATCGATGTGGCGAAAAAAAACTCCGACTGGGTGGTATTGTCCATCTTTGTCAACCCAACGCAGTTTGCACCCAACGAAGATCTCGACCGCTACCCCCGAGATTTGGCACGGGATCAAAAGCTCGCGGCGGCTCGGGGGGTGGATGTGTGCTTTACGCCAACGGCTGAAGAGATTTATCCAGGGGGCGACCAATCGGTGGTGCTGTTAACCGAGTTGACCCGCGGGCTGTGTGGGCCCTTTCGTCCCGGACATTTTCGGGGCGTTACCACCGTGGTGGCCAAGTTGTTTAACCTGGTGAGGCCCGACGTGGCCATATTCGGAGAAAAGGATTATCAACAACTAAGGGTGCTGAGTAAAATGGTGGAAGATTTGCATTTTCCCATTGAGATTCTTGCGGTGCCCACTTTCCGCGAGACCGACGGGCTGGCCATGAGTTCCCGCAACGTCTATCTCAGTTCCGCTGAACGCCAAGAGGCGACCCATATCGTCCAAGGACTGCGCAAGGCCCAAGAGGCTTTGGCCAAAGGCAAAACTTCCTCAAAACAACTCATTCAGTTGGCCAAGGAAGCGATGGTGTCCGGGGGCAATATTCAATTGGAATACCTTGAGATCGTCGACGCCAATAGTTTAGCTGCCGTTGACCAGGTGATCCAGCCTTCACGAATATTGACGGCCGTTCGTCTCAATCAAAATCGGCTTATCGATAACCTCCCCCTAAATCCCTAAGCAAAGACCTTGACTTCCTTTCTTATCTCTACTGATATGAAATCCCATGACCCTGGCTCCCGATGATTTCGCCATCTTGCCCCAACCCGATGAAACCACTTGTGGCCCCACTTGTTTGCAAGCCGTCTACCAATACTATGGCGACACCGTCTCCCTGGAAACACTTTTCAATGATATTCATTCCCACGATGAAGGGGGCACCCTGGCGGTCTTTTTAGGAACCCACGCTTTGAAGCGGGGTTATCAAGCGACCATCTATACTTACAATATCGAAATCTTTGACCCCACTTGGTTTAAAGAAGGGGTCGATATCAAAAAAAAGCTGCGGGCCCAAGCTCGAGTCAAAAATCGCAAGCGCCTGACTTTGGCCACGCGGGCCTATTTAAGTTTTTTACAATTGGGCGGAAAAATAAAATACGAGCCCTTAAAGAGAAGCTTGCTTAAGGGATTTTTGGCACGGAAAACCCCCATTCTTACCGGATTAAGCGCCACCTATCTGTTTCAATCCAGCCGGGACCATCCACGAACCAATAAACCCGACGACCTCAAGGGAGTGCCGGCGGGACATTTCGTCGTCATTTACGGTTATGATGAGGGGCAGCGGCGCTTTCTTATCGCCGATCCCTATGTGCCTAATCCGTTTTCTTCCCATCAGCGCTATAGTGTTGATTTAGATCATCTCGTGGGTGCTATCTATTTAGGAATCCTGACCTACGACGCCAACCTTTTAATCATCGAACCAGGAGATTAATTTTTATGGAAACTTACGTGGTCGTTTCTCATCCGAAGGACTGGCCGCTTAACCTGCCAGGCGTTCATGTCATTTCAAGCCGCGACTATCTAACCGATAGCCGCTTTAGCGACCTTTCAAGTATTCGTATTTTTAATCTATGTCGTTCTTATAAATATCAAACCTTGGGTTATTATGTCTCCCTTTTGGCTGAGGCAAGGGGGCATAAAATTATTCCCAGTGTCACCACGATTCAAGATCTTAAATCCCTTTCTATTATTCGGGGAATCAGCGGTGAACTTGATGAGCTGATTCAAAAAAATCTACATTCGATACATTCCAAAGAATTTATCTTCAGCATCTATTTCGGGAAAAATCTCGCCAAAAAATACGATCGTCTCGCCATTCAGTTGTTCAATCTTTTTCAGGCTCCCTTTCTGCGGGCCAAATTTATTTGCGATAAGGATGGAGTGTGGGGCTTGCAAAATATCGAGCCCATCTCGGCGAGCGCTATTCCCGATAATCACCGCGAATTCGTGTTGAAGGTAGCTAAAGCGTATTTCA
>JAJFLL010000083.1 GCA_021772695.1 Deltaproteobacteria bacterium | reverse complement strand
ATATTGGTGACATCTCTCAAGCGTACCGTTAGGTACTTCAATACCGTATCTTCAATCTTCAGAAGACGCTCGAGATTATGCACCACCTCACCTTCACATAAATATTTGAGGTAGATGTAGTGCCCATAACGATGTTTATCGACATCATAGGCCATCTTCCGCTTGCCCCAATCGCCTTGGGTCAGAAGGTGCCCTTTACCCTGACTGATGCTTTGGGTGAATTTTTCTTTAATTACCGATATTTGCTCGGCAGGCAGGTCAGGTTTGACCAAATAGATGGTTTCGTACTCTCGCATGTTTCCTCCTTGTGGACATGGTATTCAGGCCCCCGTTATTGGGAGCAAGAAGGAGTTTCACTTCCTATTAAACATCTGGGCCACAGGGTCAAGGCCCTTTTCAATGAAGCCTTCTACGGCTTCGACCCCATTTTTGATAATTTTCTCTACCTCTTTGGCTTCGGATTTAGAAAAAGGGGAGAGCACATGTGACACCACCTTGGATTCCGTATGGGGATGCCCTACCCCGACCCGTAACCGATTGATTCGTTGGTGACCAAGAGATTGAATAATGGAACGAATCCCGTTATGACCAGCAGGGCCCGCTTCCCATTGGGCCTTATAGCGCCCTAAAGGAAGGTCTATTTCGTCGTGAACTACCAAAATGTCAGTATCAGGGACCTTAAGAAATTGAACCCAGGCATTGACGCATTCCCCACTTAAATTCATATAGGTCTGAGGCAGAACTAAAAGGATCTTTTCACCATTGGGATGAAAATATTCGGCAAACTTTCCTTTAAATTTTTTTTTTGAAAACTCGAGGCTCCATTTGCGAGCCAGCGCTTCAAGAACTAAAAAACCGATATTATGTCGAGTCATCTCGTAGTCTTTACCTGGATTCCCCAGACCTACGATCAATTTGGTCACTTTTGTTCCTTGGCCGCTTCCTCTTTCGCCTCCTTTGCCTCAGCTTTTTTCTCAGTCAAGACTTCGGGCTCGGTTACCGCCTCTTCACTCGGCTCTACTACCACTTCAGCTGCAGGTTCAATGACTGCAGCTAAGGTGACATCCTCACTGATAGCAAACTCAACCCCTTCCGGAAGGCTAACCTCGTGCATATGGACCGTATCTCCTATATTCAAATGAGAAACATCGACGTCAATACTGTTGGGAATAGCAATGGGAAGACATTTGACTTCTAGATGTCGTCGAACGTGCTCTAAAATTCCGCCTTCTTTCACGCCTGGAGCCGTGCCGATAAGGTGAATGGGAACTTCCACCTTGATTTTCTTGCTTAAGTCGATTTTGAGAAAATCAACATGAAGAAATTTGCGCTTTAGAACATCTACTTGGTACTCCCGAAGCATGGTCGGAATGGTTTCTTTGCCATCGATTGCCAAATCGATCACCATATTGGTGCTTTCCACATTTTTTAGAGCCTTATCGAAATCAAAGCGATCAATAGTAAGTGCTAAAGGGTCGATACCAACACCATAAATAATGCCGGGAATTTCACCTGCAGCTCGCGCCTTTCTGGCTGCGCCTTTACCTTTGCCTTCTCTTAATTTTGCTTTTACTTGAAGACGTTCCATTGTGGCTCCTTTATCGATCTCAGGTTAACCGAGATACTTTAAACTTAAAAACTTCTGTTCCAGATTGACTTAAAACTATTTCGCCCCATCAGAAAAGGCACGGCCCAAGGCCCCTGGCTTGCTTTCATACAAATAACGAAGATACAGAATCACTGTTGTTGATACGATGGATCGCTTCTCCCAATAACTTGGCCATGGAAAGTACGCGGATTTTTTCGCACTTCTTAGCCTCGGGAGAAACATGAATCGTATTGGTAATCACTAATTCGGACAAGTCGGAATTTTCAATTCTTTCAATGGCTTTTCCTGACAGTACGCCGTGCGTAATACACGCGTAGATCTTCTTAGCGCCTCTCTCTTTTAGTGCGGCAGCTGCTTGGGTCAAAGTACCCGCCGTATCAACCATGTCATCGACAATGATGGCGGTTTTTCCGCTGATCTCACCGATAATATTCATAACCTCGGACTCGTTGGGGCGAGCTCGTCTTTTATCGATCATCGCTAGAGTTGAATTTAGACGCTTGGCATACGCCCGAGCCCTCTCTGCTCCACCTGCATCTGGCGTGACAATGACCACGTCATTCAATAAGTTTGATTTTATATACTCTAGCAATATGGGCATGGCGAAGAGGTGATCGAATGGAATATTAAAAAACCCTTGGATTTGACCGGCATGCAAGTCGACGGAAACCACACGATGAGCTCCTGCCGCAGTAATTAGATCGGCAACCAGTTTTGAGGAAATCGGTGTTCGTGGCTGTACCTTGCGGTCCTGCCTGGCATAACCGTAATAGGGAATAACTGCGGTAATCCGCTCTGCCGAGGCTCGCTTCAACGCATCTACCATGATCAACAAGTCCATGAGGTTTTCATTGGCCGGGTAAGATGTGGATTGAACCACAAATACGTCTTTTCCCCTGACGTTTTCGTCAATTTCTACCCAGACCTCTGCATCGGAAAATCGTTTAATCACTGCTTGCCCCAAGGGCACGTTCAATGAATCACAGATCTCTTGCGCCAAAGGAATATTGGCATTTCCTGAAAAAATAGTGATTTGTTCTCGCGGTTGCATAAATGCGTTTTCAACATCCCGATAGTGATCTTTTTCAACTGGCTGGGGCGGCAGGATTCGAACCTGCGAATGCCGGAATCAAAATCCGGTGACTTACCACTTGTCTACGCCCCAAAATTCTTTCGCCCTGAGAATTCCCGGGGCAATTCCCCAATTTCCGGTGAAAATTCGGGGGGTTGGTGGATACAACGGCACCTGAACCTTGTCAATGCTTTGCGAAAACTAACGAATATTGAAGGATATTAAGGACTTAGTGCCCTTCGGACTCCGTAGGATTTGGCAAAGTCTCTTCTGGGTCGACAGGGGAAGGCATAGTGGGCTCTGGTTCGCCGCCGACCGCATCATGAGACGGTGCTTGTTGGGAAGTCGCCTCTTGGGGCGCCCCCACCGGGACTCGCTCGGCCTCATAGGCATCAAGGACCTTTTGCTCTATCTTGGATCTAAATTCGTTATTTAAGGGATGGGCAACGTCTTTGAAACTACCGTCTTTACGTTTTTTCGATGGCATGGCCACAAAAAGACCACTGTTGCCATGAATGACCTTGAGGTCTCGAATCACAAAACAATCATCAAAGGTAATGGTCGCGTAGGCCTTCAGTTTATCTTCATTGACGGGAAAGACCCTCACTTCAGTAATTTCCATGGGTTACTCCTAGCTGCTTAATATATCCCAAATATACTGAGGCCCACACTTTAATTTTTCAAGGGTTGTTAGGCCGCAATATTCTCGGCCATAAACACCTTCCAACCATCTTTGGTCTTTTTTACAAACTTATCATATGCTTTTTGCAATTTGGCCTTGTCGGTAAACAGTCCAAAAACCGTGGGACCGCTGCCGGTCATGAGACTGGCAATGGCCCCATGCCTAAGCATGTCGTCTTTAATTTCTCCGATCAGAGGAATCTCCTTGATCGTTACTTTTTCTAAATCATTCGATAATATTTTAGCCACATCACGCTTGGTACGGTAGACATTGGGGATTTCGTCGGAATCGAGATGGTGACCATTTAAAATAAGCTTATTGTAAACCGCCTGGGTAGAAACACGAATTCCTGGATTAATGATCAAGAAAAGTAGTTTGGGCATGGCCTTGATTCTTTTCAACTGTTCACCGATTCCCTCGGCCATGGCCGGCCCTTCGAACAGAAAAAAAGGTACATCTGCACCAACTTTGGTGCCAATTTTAATCAATTTTTCGCGAGAAAGTTTGAGTTTCAATAATTGAT
>JAJFLL010000082.1 GCA_021772695.1 Deltaproteobacteria bacterium | reverse complement strand
TTTGCATCCCGTAATTTTGTACCGTCATTTTTAGCCGCCCTAGAAGTCTCAAATAACTATCCGAAATACTTCGGCAAGTTAAAACGCGACGGTAAATTTGAATATGAAAGTTATTATTTAATTTCCCCAAACTATTTTGGCACACTGACTACCACGGCAGGGTATTCCCTAAGTGATATGATCGACTATAATCCCAATCTTAGCGAAGGGGTCTTATCGGATCGTCTAAAATTACCAGCCGGCTATGTGATTCGAGTCCCCAAGGGAGCCGGTAAAAAATTCGCCGATGCTGAAAAGATGGGGGCAAAAAACTTCGACACGATCGCCGAAGACCGACATTCACGTTAAGGACCCAAAGGAAACCTTAGGCATGATTCCCAAAAAACTTGCCCAATCCCTTAAAGCCCACCGTCCCCAAAGTCTCCCTTTGGAGGACTTTCGCTCCAGCGCGGTCCTAGTCCCTTTGATTCAAATGCCGCGGGGCTTTTCCGTGGTTTATACCCAACGGTCCGACCGGGTAAGAGATCATAAAAATCAAATTAGTTTCCCCGGTGGGGTTCGCGAGAAACAAGATCGCAACCTACTTAGAACGGCACTTCGAGAAACTCGAGAAGAAATCGGTTTACAACCTGAAAACGTGTGCATATTGGGACGACTTCGTGATCTCTACACCCCAACCGGTTATCGTATTACTCCCTATGTGGGCTGTATTACCGCCCCCGTTCCCTTCAAGCCCAACCCCCACGAGATCAGAGAAATTCTACAAGTTCCCCTCAAACACCTGCTGAACTCTCGAAACCAGAGGTGGCAACGGGCGGAATTTTATGGACCACGCTTCGACCTACCCTTTTATCAATACGGAAATCATATGATTTGGGGCGCCACCGGACGGATCACCTATGAATTAATGGCCTTGATTCACCGGGACCTAAAGGCAGCCTAAAACTAACTTGCCCTTTTTGGGGTGCCTGGGGTATCGCCTGGCATCATGAAACGGATCACTTTATTGGTATTGTTCTGTATCGTTCTGGGTGCTTGCGGTGGGCGCATCCCCAGCGATGTGAAAACCGCCAAACTTTCCAAAAGCTATTTTCATAAATACGGTAAAAAATACAAAGAAACGGTGTTTTACAAAAATTCTGTTTCCAAGGTTGAAGTCAAACAGACCCAAGAATTACAAAAGGATGTGGCCACCAGTTTCATATTGGTTAGCCTCGCCGAGGGCCAGGAAGTCCCAGCCATTTTAAGTCTGATCCGAAAATTCCCCTTAGGTTGGCGCATTACCGGCTGGGAATGGGTAAAAAATCCCTAAAGGTACGCCAGTACAATTCTCCGTCCCTAATCCGTAATTGAATTTGACCGTGACGATCGGTGCTAAGAAATAGAATCTTTCGTTGCGTTAGTCTTGTGAGGACCTCACCATGAGGAAATCCGAAGCGATTGCCCCTTCCCAAACTGGCGATAGCCATTTCGGGGTTGACCCGGTTCAAAAAAGCCTCACTTGTGGAGGTGCGCGAACCATGATGACCTAATTTTAACCAATGGGCCCTCAGGTCTATTCCGCTTTTTAATAAGGCGCTTTCCCCATGAGCTTCTAAATCACCCATCACCAGACCACATACCCCTGAATAACAAAGACGCAAAACCACACTGGCATCATTGTTTTTCTGGGCCACCTCAAATTCCTTCGGAGGCCATAGAATTTGCATGGAAACTTCACCCCAATGGATGACCTCGCCCGAATAGACTCGTCGCAATCGAGTCTCCTTGGTAGCAAGATGCTTCACTAGCTTCTGCAGGTTATTATTTGAGGCCGCGAAATCGTTCCCCCAAAATTCCGTGACCGGAAGATGGTGAACCAAACTTAACAGTCCTAGCAAATGGTCCGCATCGGGATGGGTCAGAAGTACGGCATCAAGGCGAAAGATTCGGCGTAGTAGCAATTCAGGTAACAGGACTCGCTCACCTACATCGATGTTTCCGAAGGCAAAGCCACCCCCATCGATCAAAAGTGAGCGTCCATCGGGTACTGTCACGAGGATGCTTTCGCCCTGGCCCACATCAAAGAAAGTTACCCGTAACGTCGCCTCAGGCCTTATGCCGGGACCCACTCCCAAGACCAAGGCCACGATCCATAGCAATATCCATCGCCACCGTTGCCGATCACGGAGACGCTCCGGACCTAAGAATAAAAGAATTAGTCCGCAGCCATATAAAACCCAAAGCCATGGGGGCCACTGCCCGGTCAGTTGTACTCCTCCTGGCACATAAGCAAAGCATTCGATGAGCGAGAGGATCATCTCACTGCAACGCGCTAAGGCCATGGCCAAAAAAAGACCTAGGTTCCAGATCTCAAGCAGTGACAGCAATAAAAGTCCTGGCACCATCACCAAGGTAAAAACCGGTATCACGAGCAGATTGGCTAAGGGGGACATCCAAGTGAGATAGGGAAATATGGGGCGGATCAGTGGAAATAAGCCTAGGGTCAACAGCAAGGAAGCCCCGGCAACTCCCAGAATCTTTTTAATTAAATATCGCCACCCTCGAAAATTTTTTTTATAGTTTGCTCGTTGCCAAAACTTGATCCATCGCTGCCAAGCCAGTAATAGGGCGACGGCAAAAAAGGATAGTCTACAGCCAAGATCCCACAGCATTTCCGGACACCAAAGTAGGAAAATCGTTGCGGCCGCAGATAATATTACGAAGGGTCGGCGTCGTAGGGAGAACACTGAAACCAAAGACAAAAATAAAATGCACAAGAGTGCACGAATTACCGAGGGCCCTCCTCCCACAATCCAGGCATAGCTTAGGCTACAGGCAGCAGCTACCATGAGGCCCACGTAGCGCACGAAACCCAGTTGCATGCCCGGTCTCCAAAACAAGCCCAGCAGACGACATAATAAATAGATACCCCCGAAAAGCATGCCAAAATGCAGGCCGCTAACCACTAATATGTGACTCAGTCCGGTGCGTTGAAATGCTAGTTGGGTTTGCTGGGGCAAGGCCCTGCGATCTTTCAAAGTCAGTGCACCCCAAATACCAAGCACCGCGGGCGGCAACGGGTACTTGGTCATTTTTTTCCACCACCACTTGTGGATGGCATCCACAGAACGAGCATGACCGCCCAGAGGCATGATCCACTCGGGCCCCTTGAGATAAGCTGAATAAGCAATCCCCTTCCTGCGATATTTATTTTTAATATCAGGTGTAGTGGGATTTCCCCAAGATTGAGGCTCACGAAATCTGGCCAAGCTGCGGTACTGAAACCCCGGCACTACGTTGCATTGGGTTCCAGAAATATTCCACTGAACCTGTAGGTCGAGTGGCTGAAATCCTTCTGGAAAAAAAATACCCAATAGTCTTCCAGAAAACCGATGGGCTAAACCGTCACTGAAACACCGTTCGTTGGCCTCAAATAAGACGGACCATTCCTTCCGTGGATCGCCTCCTATATCCAAAATTTTTGGCATGGAACTTTCACCCAAGATCGGACTCAGGCGAAGCAAGGCCAATAAAATAAAAATCCAAACAATTAAAATACCCCGCAGGCCCGGCCGCAGTTTTTTCACGGCCAACATCCCTAAAGACAGGAAGAGTAATAAAAGCGGCAAGAGCGTATTTGGCAAGGTTCCGGGCCAACGACTCGCCCATTCTAATCCGGCCCATAAGCCCACCAGGGGCAAGATCCAAGGATTGCGATGAATAGAATCAGTCCACAAGTGCAGGCTCTTGCAAGATTGATGCAATGTCGCTGACAGGCTTACTGAGGAAATAGGCGTTGCAAAATGAAACCGCCCCACACGACGCTTCAGAATATGGATGGCGGCGTCCGGTTTTCGGAATAAAAAGACCTTGGGTTCGGAGGCCAATTCCTTTATGAGCCCCGTTATGAGCGCTGTTTGGTTGACCGTAGGGGTTCTCGCCCTCTATCTACTCATGTATCGCTTGTACCACCGGTACCTGGCCCATCATGTCTTTGGTACCTCAGAGGGTGGTCTGACGCCAGCCCACACCCTCCGGGACGGTATCGATTACGTTCCAACCAAACGACATGTTTTATGGGGCCATCATTTCTCATCTATTGCTGGAGCCGCACCTATTGTCGGACCGGCCATTGCCGTCATCTGGGGTTGGGTTCCCGCCCTACTTTGGGTGGTGCTGGGATCCATATTTATTGGAGCCGTTCACGACGGCGGCACCCTGATCCTTTCAGCCAAACGCAAGGGTAAAACCATCGCCGACATTACCGGCGGACTCATTAACAATCGTGCCCGCAATCTTTTTTTAGGCGTCATCGTTTTTCTCACTTGGACAGTCATCGCCGTTTTCGCCCTCATCATTGCAGTTCTCTTTGATAAATATCCCGCGGTGGTCATTCCCATCAACGCAGAAATTATTTTGGCTTTGGTCATCGGTTGGTGGTGTTACAAAAAACAACGGAGTATCTTGGTTCCCAGCATCATTGCACTGATCATCATGTATGGATTGATACCCATCGGCCTAGCCTATCCAATTTCCTTATCGCCTTGGTTCGGCTGGAGTGGGGTTGAACAATGGGTCATTGCCATAGGGCTTCCCCAGTGGTTGGGCTCACCTGTCATGCTTTGGATCGTTCTTTTATTGGTCTATAGTTTTATCGCTAGCATCTTACCGGTTTGGACTTTGCTACAACCTCGTGATTACATCAATTCCCATCAATTGATCGTAGGCCTAGGTGCCATGTTTATCGGATTCTTTCTCACGGCACCGCAGATCGTGGCCCCCGCATTTCAACTGAACCCAGAAGGGGCGCCGAGCATTTGGCCCTTTTTGTTTATTACCATCGCCTGTGGCGCTATCTCCGGGTTTCACGGCTTGGTCTCCAGTGGAACCACCAGTAAACAACTCGACAAAATGGAAGACGCTTGTTCCATTGGCTGCGGTTCCATGCTTGGGGAAGGCACCTTGGCCTTGATGTCCATACTAGCCTGCACGGCGGGCTTTGCGACCCGAGAGGCCTGGCAACAGCATTACATCTCTTGGAATGCTGCTGAGGGTTTGGCGGCCAATCTTTCGGCCTTCATTCAAGGCACCGGCCTTTTTTTAAATAATCTAGGTATTCCCATGGACCTGGCCCAAGCCATCGTCGTGGTGATTATTATTTCCTTTTCGGCAACCACTCTGGATACGGCCACTCGTATTCAACGTCTCATCATCGGCGAACTAGGCGAATCCCTCCCGCAGCATCGAGGACGGGAACTATTTCAAAATCGTTACTTCGGCAGCGCCCTGGCGGTACTATCGTCCTTTTTACTCTTGGTCAGTGCCGACGAAGGTAAGGGCGGTTTGATTTTATGGCCGTTATTCGGCGCCACCAATCAACTCATTGCCGTATTAGGTTTGGCTGTGATCACTTATTGGTTGATTAAGAAAAAATACCCCAGTCGCTACACCGCTCTACCCCTACTTTTTCTTACCGTATTGGTGGTTTGGGCTATAGTAATCAATACATGGAACTACTGGCAAAAGGGTGACC
>JAJFLL010000081.1 GCA_021772695.1 Deltaproteobacteria bacterium | reverse complement strand
ATTGCCATCATCATCAAGATTTGCCAGGTCATACTCCATGTCAATTTCAACGATCTGCCCTTTTTCTAGTTCGGCCGCGATGAGGTCCACCACATTCTCTTCGAATATTCCGCCAAGTTGATGGGTTTCGATGGGAATGCCATGCCGTTCGGTAAAGGCATTTTTCCCTGCCAGGTAATTGTCTGCAACCGGTCCATCCACGATGCTCGCTACAATAACTCCATTGGAAGTGGTCCAATTAAAATCTCCTTTGAGTTCATCGATCAAGTCACTCGTCGATTCGGGAATCATGTCACTAAATCCATATTCGCTGGCCAGCCATTGCAAGGCATTGGCGGTAGCCGTAGGCACGCATTCGTTATGTCCTTGGATGGTACTCGGGACCCCTTCCACCTGCACACTGGTTTCGCCCGCTAACACCTGAGATTGGACGGGAAGACCCGTGGTGCCTGCAATGTCGGTGGCGTCACTCCGGAGCAATGCCTGATTGTCCGTGCCGATCGCGGCTATCTGAAAATCCCTGCTGTCTACCGAACTGGCGGGAATCATTCCATCCCAGCCCAAAGGTGAAGGAGGCGTATCGATGGTAGCGGAACTGATCACTATTCTGGTTTCAAAATTGGAACGTGTCGCTAAATTGGGGTCTACGAGAGCAAAGGAGTAGGCGTATTCCGTTCCCCCAATGGGACTGATCGGAATATTTTGAGCAATCCATTCCTCTTGGGTTTTTCCATTGACTTGATAGGCCTGCCAAATACCGTCGCCATTCAAATCAATGACAATATTGGCAACCTGTATGGACTGCATCGTTCCCACGATAGGAACCGTGACGTATCCTGCCTCTTGCAGGGTTTCATTGAAAGTCACCTGGAATAAGAGCGGGCCCTCGCCAATGATGATTTGAGTTTGATTGCCGCAACCCAAAAAGGTGAGAGCGCATATCAAAAAGATCCAAAATTTTTTCATGACTCAGCTCCTTATACATCTGCCAACCGGCGGATGGTCTATTGCTTTAAGGCAAGCGTTCCAGACTTGGCGGCGATGGTGGCAGTGGCGGTAATTTATCGACGCTGCCTGCTGGAGGCGCAGGTGGGGCCGGTGGTACCGGAGTTGGTACCGCAGGACTCGGCGGTGCCGCAGCCTCAGGATTGGAGGGCAAGGGTGTAGCTGGCGCCGTTGGCGTTGGTGGTAGTAAGGAGGGTGCTGTTTCTGGGGTGCCCTGGGTTTCGGTGCCAGGTTGGGTCTCGGTGGTGCTAGGCGCGCTTTCTGGTACCGCAGTTGGCAAGGTCTTCAAGAATCCCCCCGTTCCCACTTCGGCTTTTACATCGGTGATGGCACCCTGCACGATGATTTCTCCTACTGTGGTGGGACGAATCAATTTTTGCTGGGCCACAAATTCTTCAAAATTTTCTAGCTTACCCTTTTTCGGTGTGACCTGTTGGGTTTCGCCGAGTTCGTAGCGGCGAATAAAGACGATGTCGGTACCGCCGGGAACGGTGCCGGGTTTTTCTAAAAAGGGTAGGCCTTCCGACATGCCTTGGTCATTACCGCCTTCGAGGGCAGCCTTGAGTCGGTCGCCTTGTGGGTTTTCAATATCAGTGGGAGCAGCGAAATTATCTCCGCCGATGAGGATCAAACGCATATCGTCAATATCGATACGATCACCGGGCGTTTGTGCCTTGCGATTGCGATCGGCCACGTGACGGCGGGCAATGGAGCGGGACTGCACACCCTTGCCCCCACGGGCATTGATGACCTGGTCTACATCCACGATGATCCAATCACCGTAGGTTTCGAGTACCTCTTGATAGTTATTAAATTTACTTACTTGGCCCGTTGCCGTGTCGAGGCGGCCTTGGTTGATCAAACGGCTAAGACGAATGGGTAGAGAATCGACTGCCTTCGGGTCTTTGATAAAGACATCGAGACCTTCCATGCGATCCAGACTGATGCCTGAGTTTAAGGATTCCACCATGGGGTAGACTCCGAACACGGGACTGGCGGATACCACCCCAGCCACCATACCTTGATCATTGAGGTATTTTAATAAATCGCTCATTTCGGGAAAAGGGATGGGACCGTAGGGTTCCGTTTTGAATTCTTGAAAATTCGCAAAGGTCTCTTTTAAGGGCAGACCCTTGAAGGCCAGGGCCGCAAAATTATAATTCCACAGGGGGCCAGCCTTTTTGTAGAGTTCCTGATAGTAATCATAGGGCGTTTTTTGTTTCGTGTAGGCAGCCCGTTCGGTGGGGCTGGGATAAACGCTGAGCAATTCGGCTTTGGCTACGTCCCATACCACCCGTTTCGAATCCACGCCCTTTTTGACTCCCGCATTCGAGACGTCTTGGTACCACATGGTATTGTCACCGTCGAAAACGGCCACTAAGTATTCGGGTTTATAGGCCTTGAGACGGCCCAGACTGCGACATAGTTTGGTGTAATTTTCATCACTCCAATTTTTTTGCTCTAAGTTCTCGGCACAATTAAAAACCACCGGTTCGATGAGGCAGAGGTCGCCTTCAAGATCTTCAATGCATTCGGCGGCATATTTTTCTGGGAGGGAACCCAAGAATACCGAGACATTTTTTAACGGAGTACCCGTTTGCAGTTGGGATTGGATGGTCTTGAGGGCACTCTCTAGGTAGGTGTCGTTCTTAATTCCTAGGGCCTTTGCTAAATCATCGGCCTCTAATAGTTGGGGGTCCGGAGAAAAGGCGGCCACTTCCGCCACGTCTTGGCCGTTGATGGTCAACCCCATGAGTTGACTGACTTGTAAGGAGGTCTTGGCCACGGGGGCTTGGGGGATAGGTGCCGGCGGTGGAGCTTTTTTTTCCGAACATGCCGAAGTCAATAATAACGTGAGTAAACAAATTCCCAAGGTGGAATGTTGGAAAAAATTTTTCATCAAAACCATAGTGGAAACTCCTCATGGGATTTGGGGTGAATGGGGGGAAGTCTTCCAATGATTCCGCAGAAAATCAACGAATTCCTTTGGCCAAATTTCCATGGCATGCTTAAGATTTTACCCATGCTACGTTTAGGGCTCATGCTGATTTTGGTACTGTTTCCCAGTACCTTGCTGTTCTCAGACCAAAGCCTCTATCAAAGAGACGGCCGGGAACGTATCAATCAGGCCGCCGAGCGCATCTTTATCTCAGAGAGCACTGAGGCCCCGAGGCCCTATGTGGCACTTGGGTCCATCTGTGAGCAGGCCAAACAGCCCCAGGACTGTCAGTTGCGCATCAAACGATTGGCCCTATACCGCG
Organism: Deltaproteobacteria bacterium; assembly: GCA_021772695.1. Classification (GTDB taxonomy): domain Bacteria; phylum UBA10199; class UBA10199; order DSSB01; family DSSB01; genus JAJFLL01. Next base: position 435 of record JAJFLL010000081.1, on the reverse strand, counting down.
GGGGCGATGGCATCATCGATTTCAAATTCTCCGGGGAGATCCTTTCCGAGGTGCTGAGCTGCCAAGGCACCCTGGTGAAATGGCAGGATCCCGAGACGCAACCCAGTCCAGAATCCGCCGAGAATCTCCCTGAAACGCCAAGCGGGGATATAGAAATTAATCAATAATTTCATGAGGTTTCCAGAGTAGGGTGGGGGAAGCGCCTTTGGGATTCCTCTATGCGTATGGGTCATTTTCATGGGCGGCACTCGAATTTCCTCCGGGGGGAGGGAATCGGAGCCGAATTTAGGGTCCTTATTAACAGGCTCGAATTCCGCCATGGACCCGGGAACCACACCACTTCCGGCCGCAAAAACCTCTCCAAAAAACACCCCAAAACTAAATCCACAGCACTTGGAATTGACCCAACTCCTGGGCCCCTTGGTATCGCCCTTA
>JAJFLL010000009.1 GCA_021772695.1 Deltaproteobacteria bacterium | reverse complement strand
GGCGGCGGGGGGCCCCCGCCCGGCCACCCGTCCTGCCCGTAAAATTAACTCAAATTTTCAGAAGTCATTTTTTCTATTTGGCCTTTTGGATCCTTTGGATCCAATTGGGGGTAGAAGTCTATTTCGGTCTTTCGAATTGCTATTCTTTTCTATAATCTCTAAGTAAAATTTTATGATTCCTGTGATTATTTTGGTTCGGCCGGAGCATGCTGGGAATTTGGGTGCGGTGGCTCGGGCCATGAAAAATATGGGCCTGCAAGAATTGCGTTTGGTGGCTCCCACCGCTCAGGTAGATGATTTGGTCGCCATCAAGATGGCCATGACCGGTCGCGATGTCTTGGAGGCGGCCCAGATTTTTCCCGATTTGGATTCCGCTTTAGAAAATTTGGATAGTGTGGTGGCCACCTCCCGGCGCTTGGGTAAGGACCGAGGTAATGTGAAGGTGCTCAAGGAATTCGCCCAGGAATGTCAGGCCTTGCCCAAATCGCACCGGGTGGGAATCCTCTTCGGTACCGAGGTGACGGGTCTGAAAAATCCTGAGATTGCCCGCGCCCAACAAATCATCACCATTCCCAGCGCGCCCGATTTGCCTTCCCTTAATTTGGCCCAGGCGGTTTTGTTGGTGGCCTATGAATGCTTTGTGGCCCAAGGCTTGCCCGTGCCCACCGGGAAGCGGCGAGGTCCCGAAAAAACCGCCAAGGTGGAAGACTATGAAGGCATGGTGGCCGATTTAAAGAGCCTATTAAGCGAATCAGGGTTTTTAGATAAAAAAAATCCCGATCACCTCATGCAGCTGCTGCGCAATATGTTCAATCGTGCTCAATTAACCGACAAAGAGGTGAGGATCCTTCGCGGGATCTGTCGGCAGGTTCGATGGTGGAAAGAGCAAGCCTGATGAGCTACTTACTGATGGAATTTTAGATTATCGCAATCCGCTAACCGTAAGATTCCACTCCTGGTCTTCCCGGAAACCGATGGCCTAATCCCGAAGAAACCTAAATATTTTCAAGCGCTTAAAATTTTTTTCATTTGGGCATGGAGGTCCAGGTAAATTATTATACAATAAGGTATGGGGCAACATTCCCTTTTCCTGCTGAGTTGTCTGGTTTTGATACCGCTGATGGTGGCATGCCAAAAAATGGAGCCGGAAAGCGAGTCTTCCGACACCAGGCATCTCCACTTAAAGGTAGGGAGTGTTGAACGTTCCTTTGACGAAACTCCCGAGAAGATCAAGATCAATGGTGTATTTGTCCCAAGTCAGCAAATTCAGATCAAAAGCGAGTTCGATGGCAGCGTTGCAGACCTTTCGGTGGCGAAGGGTCAGGTTATTTCGGCTGGAGACTTCTTGCTTCGTCTCGAAGACGAACAGCTCCCTCTGGAATTAGAGCGACTCGGCACCGAACTCCAAGCGGCTTTGGCTCAACTGGAACAAACCAGGTTATTGGCATCTCAAGAACTTCCGGAAGAGGAAACAGAAGAAGGGGAAGATGTTGTCGAAGTGGCCGTTCCGGAACTGTTTGAGGAAACCTTTGGTGAACCCGTTCCCACTTTTTCTCAGTTGGCTTCCGAAATTCGCTTCACACCCGTGGATGCCGGTGGAGTTTGGCCGGGAATCGATCCCCAAAGAATCGCAGTCGCCAACGACCCAGAAGATGCCGGCGGGATTTGGCCGGCTTACGGCCCCATAGAAACCAACACGGGAGCGGGATTCTCGGCGGTTCCAGAATTGTCACCAGTGGTGGCAGATATTCCCAATCCCCTGTTTAGGTCTCCAGTTATTTCTCCAACCAACACTTTCGACACCACGCTGCTGCCGGAAGAAATACCCGTAGAGACCGACACTCCGGCAATCACGGAAGGCTCGGAGATCCAAAGTCGTCTGGCCCTCGAAGAGGCCAGGGTAGATGTGATTCGCGCGGAGCTCGCCCTGCGGGAAAGAGAAATGGCGAGAAGGTCATTGAGTTCCCCTATCAGCGGACGAATCCATGAAGTGGCGGTCACCGATGGTAGCGGTGTAGAGGCGGGCGATTATCTCATGGAGATATATCAAGTGGATCCCATCGAGTTTAGTTTTCATGTTCTCAAAACCCAGGTCGAACCTTTGGAGGTGGGCATGGAAATAAAGGGGCAACTTTTGGAGCCACCGGGGCTTTCCTTTGAAGGAGAGATCACCTTCATCGGGGCAGAACTCACCGCCGATGAGTCATCCGTAGAAATCCGTGCTTGGGTAAACAATCCCAATGAGGTCATCAAGGTGGGAATGAAGGGGAGCGGGGAGATTCTGGTAAAAAAATAACATCGTTTTATAATTTAATTAGTCGGTGGTCTTGGTGGGAAGAAGGTAGGATTCAAATAACCTTGTCGGATCTGTCTCGCCATGGCCTGGGTTATATAAATTAGGGGATGCCCTGAAAAAGGACATCCCCTAAAAATTTAAAATTATTTAAAACAATTCCCAAGGTGCCCGGCTGGCTTCTCCAGAGGAGTCGTAGGGTTCGCAGGCGTCGCCCTTAGCAGTCATCCAGTTATTCTCTTGGTCCGGGTTGTAGTCGTCAGGGCAATTGTCCTCATCGTTGGGCACCCCATCGGCGTCCATATCATCGGGGTCGATCCTTTGATAATTTTCGCAATGATCGCCCACGCCGTTGCGGTCCGTGTCGTCTTGTGGTGGATTGTAACGGTTGGGACAATTGTCACAGATATCACCCACCCGATCGCCATCGGCATCGCTTTGATCTGGATTGAACTTTCCGCCTTCCGATTCAAAGGCCCAGACGGGACAATTGTCACAAGCGTTTCCCAGGCCATCCCCATCCGTATCCATTTGATCCGGGTTGGACACCCATGGGCAATTGTCATTTCTATTGATGACTCCGTCTGCATCACTATCGAAATAGACGTCTACTGGTACGACTATGACGGGGAGGTTTATCTCAGGTAATTCTGCGGGCTCCTCTGGATCCGGGGCCGTGTTAGGGTTATTCTCAGGGGCATTGGCGGTATTCCCTGGAGTTGATCCTGGTGGTGGCGTGGTGGCCGGCGTGTTGACCGGATCGATCGTGGTTTCTACGCTTGAGTCCGTCGAAGTATCTTCGATGAACTCCGCGGTGCCGCATCCCACCCCAGTCAAAAAAGTAAATATCAAGACAAGATTAAAAGTAGATCTCCACACACACTTCATCATGGCGTTCCCCCTTGGAATAAATTGTTTTTTAAATTGGGACTAGGAAAGAAGACCCCCAGACCCCCCACCGTTGACCGGCGTTTATTGTCTCCGGGCCTTAGACCGGCAGAGGACTCAAAAGGTTAAATAACAGTCTGGAGACAACGAAATGGCGGCTTGTAGCTTAGAATAACTTCTTGCCCCTTATTTTTTTGAGCCTAAAAATATTAAGGAAATTCCCTTTATGACATTCACTGCGGCCTGAGAATGCTCAATGGAGTGGAATATGGAGGAGGTATTCCACAACTCTGCTCACCCCACCTTCCGATAAAAACCTCCGGCCGGGTTTTTGCTTATAGGGGGCATGATGGGGAGCATCCGTCATATTAGATTCATCCAATTCATTCTAGTATTCTTGTTAGGCTTTTTGAACGCCTGTGGCCCTACGAGTTCCCGGTTCGTTGAGGAAGAAGCCGCTCGAGAGGAATGGACCGAATTTCATTCTCCTAGCACCGGAGGGAATAATTTGCTTCCTGAGGAAAGTGGGTTAACCCTTTATGCCGCTACGGTTTTCGAAATCCCCTTCAAGGATTTAGCACTTAAGCAATGTGTCTTGGAACAGGGCAACAAAAAACCCGAGGAAATCTATTACCTCACGTGCGGTCATCGGGGTATCAAGGATTTAACAGGTTTAGAAAACCTAACTCAATTGAGGCAATTCATTGCACCGCATAATCAGATTCAGCATCTGGAACCGCTAAAGCAATTGAAGGAATTGTTTTACCTAGAGCTCAATCACAATCAGATCACCGATATATCACCACTGCAAGGTCTCACGGCCCTTAGCGATATAATTTTGAATGACAATCAAATTGTCTCAGTGGGGCCACTTTCTGGACTGAAAGAAATCAAACGATTGGATTTGCACAACAATCAAATCGAAGAAATCTGCGCTTTAGGAAACCTGTCCAAT
>JAJFLL010000080.1 GCA_021772695.1 Deltaproteobacteria bacterium | reverse complement strand
TTTTCACCTGTTGCGTGACCAGATCAATCATCATGATTTCACCCGCGTAATGCCCCACATCGATCAAGGCAATATTTTGTGCCAGGGCATCGAGGGCCTGATGGTATTTGACATCACCGGTGATCAAAACCTGAGCGCCGGCTTCTTGGGCTGCGTTAAAATAATCTCCGCCACTACCGGTCATGACCGCAACCCGTTCAATGGGATGCTTTAAATCGCCCACATACCTTAACTGCGGCACAGCTAATCGATTCGAACAGGTTTTTACCAAGGCACGCAGGGTGGTTTTGGCAATGCTGCCAATACGTCCCAGCCCTGACTTTAAGAACTTACGGTCGGTGGAAGGTATCAAAGGTTTCAACTTAGTGAGTCCGAGCTTGAGGGCCAATTGATCATTCAGGCCCTTTTGGGTCGCATCGAGGTTGGTATGAAAACTAATAATATTGATTCCCATCTGTGAGGCCAATCGGCCCAGTCTTGTAGGTACTTGAAGGTCATCGAGTCGCTTGAAGCTTTTAAAAAAGAGGGGGTGATGGGTGATCAGACAATTTACGTCGTGTTCTACGGCTTCCCACAATACGGCCTCGGTTACATCGAGGCTGACCAGGATGCCGGTAACCCGGTCTTCCAGGGAACCCACTTGTAGTCCCACATTGTCCCATTCTTCTGCTAAACTGGGAGGTGCAAAGCGGTTTAAGGCATCGAATATATTTGTAACTTGCATTTTTTTAGCCACGATGGGAGCGTCTAATATTTTGGCCGCGGGGTCAAGAAAGGCTTGTGGTCACCAGTCGAAGCGGTGATTAAGGAGTACTTATGAGCAATTGGAAATCCACCCTAGGACTATGGGCATTTGGTCTGACCAAGATTCCTTTAATCGCTTTTGTTAGGCCTACTATCATTCGTAAAAATGCCAAAACTTGTGAGATTAAAATTCCCTTAAATTATTGGACCAAGAACCACCTAAAATCCATGTACTTTGGCGCCTTAGCCATCGGTGCCGACGTGGCTGGGGGGCTCATTGCCATGGAGATGATCGGCAAAAGCAAAAAAAAGGTTCAATTGGTTTTTAAAGATTTTGACGCCAAGTTCTTAAAACGCCCCGAAGCCGATGTTCATTTCACTTGTCACGACGGAGAAATGATTCGCAAACAAATTCAAGAGACCATTAAGACCAAAAAACGCGTCAATCGTCTCTTAACCATAACGGCTACCACTCCTAAAATTTCCGGTGATGAGGCCGTTGCAGAATTCAAGCTAAACCTTTCTCTCAAAGCCAAATAGGGCAAGCGACCTTTTTGAGAACTTTATTTTTTTTGCGTCGACTTGCAGTTCGGATCACCTAGTTTGATTCCGTCCGGATGTAGTTCTGTCGTTAGTGCCACCATAGCTTCATTAAAATATTGTTTGGGATCTGCTTCGCAGTGGGCCCTTAATCGTTCCAGGACCCAGGGCCAGTTCTTATCTCCCAATAGATGGGTAATATCTGGGGCAATGGCATTATAAGCCGTGAAATAGCCATGGACCCAGATCATGTAGTTGTTCTGTTTTCTACCCTTGGCCTTGAGAAATTCGGTGCAGGGCTTGGCGCCTTCTCCAACAACCGTTCCCATTTCTAGGGCGAAAACCCTGGGGGCACCTAGACTCCCTAAAAATAAAAAGGAAATGATCAGTGCCGGTATGGTAATTTTTAACTTCATGTCACAAACTCCAGGAAAAAAGTGATCCGTGCTCCCTATCTTTGACTTTGGGTAGGGGCCCATGATTTAACTCGGATGCTAAGTTAATGGAAAATCTTACTAGAGAAAAGCAAATTGCCACCTCGCCTTGCCCCTTGTGTCTGCTAGGTGCCACTCGAGCCATGAGGTCCTCCACAACCCGCCCCTATGTTCAATGTTTAGAGTGTGCCTTCATATTTGTACCTCCCGAAGCCCATCTCAGTAGTGATGCAGAAAAGTCGCGGTACCTAGAACATCAAAATTCTCCCCATGATCAAAATTATCGAAAATTCCTCAGCCGTTTGGCCCTACCGCTCCTCAAAAGATTATCTCCGGGTCAACAGGGTTTGGACTTTGGCAGTGGTCCCGGCCCCGCCTTATCGCATATTCTAGAAGAGGCGGGGATGGAGATGCAAAATTATGACCCATTTTTTGCTCCTCAAATCGAATGCCTTCATCGGCAGTATGATTTTATTACGGCAACCGAAACCCTCGAGCATCTGCGTGAACCCCATTTGGAGTTGGACCGATTGGCAGGAATGCTCAAATCAGGAGGAATTTTGGCGGTCATGACGGAAATGCTGCAGCCGGCGCAAAAGTTTTCCGAGTGGTATTACCAACGGGATCCCACCCATATTGGGTTTTTTCAGGAAAAATCCATGAAATGGATAGCCCGACAGTGGAATTGGGGGCTAGAATTTCCACATAGGAACGTCACATTTTTTATAAATCCATGATTTTGCCTTATGAACAACCCAAGGTAGCCGGCCATTCGGTGCTGATATTAAACAGCTATCGTCACTGGTTGAGCGAAGACCTCCTATTGAATCAGGGCTCCGATTCCGAGCGGGCTCGCATTCTATTTGAGGCTCCCTTTGTGGTGGTTTCTCATGGCACTGGCAAGGACCCCGTATTGAATTACGGCAATCAAATGGCATTGACCCTTTGGGAGATGACTTGGGATTCTTTTATCCATACGCCTTCCCGACTGACTGCGGAAATCATCAATCGGGCAGAACGAAGTAAGATGTTAAATTTGGTAAACGAACAGGGATACAGTAAAAATTACCGGGGAACTCGGGTGACCAGTTCGGGAAAGCAATTTCAGATCGAACAGGCAGTGGTGTGGAATATTCTCGATGCTAAGGGGATCTATTGCGGGCAGGCCGCCGCTTTTCACAAGTGGGTCCATTTGTAAAAAAAAGCCAAGCCCCCTCTAATCCCTTGAAGACCTTTGCCGTCCCTTCAAAGTGTTTAGACTTGATGAAAGCCACTACGGTGACTAGTAGATTACCTTCCTATCGTTTCTCCTCAACCGTCGCTGAGGCGCGATTTCAAGGTTTTGCTCCTTCATCAAGCCCGATCCTTACGCACAAGGCTGGCGTTTGCCATTAAACCTTGAGTTTTAAGATCTGGCTTTCATGGGATTTTCTCCGGGTAACCACAGACCTACCGGTAGTGATTTTTGCGTCGGTGCTCCATCTCAACTAAAGCGAATTTTTACCCTTTTAGCCGCCACTGGGGCGGTGGGTTCTGCCTTGGGATGGTCGTGGCGCGCATTTTCCATGACTTACGCGGAGGGGCCTCACCTCCGTCTCCCGTTCCTTATGCTAGGAAAAAGTTGGAGGCGATGCCAAGTCCTCAAGGGACAAGAGGGGGCTCGGTTTCTCAAAGAGCTAATTTGATTTTACAATAAATACAGATAGACTCAAGGGGTTAAATATATTCTAGCGATCTTATGTTTCCTGTCAGCCCAACAAAACTAAATTCCCTGCGAAGTCGCATGGTTCGCTTAGGTGTACGTGAAGTAGACCTGGAGGAGGAATTTATCCGCGGAAGCGGTGCTGGCGGCCAAAAGATCAATAAGACCTCTGTGGCGGTGCTGTTGACCCATCGGCCCACGGGGATCCAGGTCCGATGTCAAGAAGGCAGGTCGCAAGGACTCAATCGTTTTGAGGCACGCCGGCGGCTCCTAGACAAATTAGAAGAGAAAATTTTAGGTGAGAAGAGCCGTCTCAGACAAAAAATGGAAAAAATTCGCCGGCAGAAGCGCCGCCGAAGTCGCAGGGCCAAGGAAAAGATCTTGGGTGATAAAAGAAAAATTTCCCAAAAGAAGCATCTGAGAAAAAAACCAGAGTCGGGGGATTCCTGATAGATTTCGCTCTAATTTCGTCTGGTCCAAATTGGCCTTGCCTGGCTTGGTCCCTCTGAGAATCCCCTTCCGGGCCAAATTAAGATTTTCTTTGAAATTTGCCCGATTCGGCATTAAGTGGGGCCCACTTATAGGGTCGAGAGGGCTCTTAGGAAGCCATCTGATTTAAGGTAACGGTTTATGAGAATTTTAATTTCAGGGTCCAGCGGATTGATTGGCTCGGCATTAGCAAAGGAATTGCAGGAGGCCGGCCATCAGTTAGGATATTTGGTGCGGCGTCCGGCCGATCCCTCCCGCCATGAGGCCTATTGGGATGCCGAAGGTGGGTCGCTGGACCGGGGGCCGGTGGCTGAGTTTGCTCCTGAGGCGGTAATCCACTTGGCTGGCGAGAATGTGGGCGCGGGCCGATGGTGTACCCCTAAAAAAGCCCGAATTCGTAATAGCCGCGTCAATGGCACCTCCATTCTTGCCCAATCCT
>JAJFLL010000079.1 GCA_021772695.1 Deltaproteobacteria bacterium | reverse complement strand
CAACGAACTTCTTCTAAAAACCGGGTTCGGCCCATTCCAGTGGGTCCCTGCACCCTAACTAAGGAAGAAGGTAGTTTCTGAGATTGATTGCGAAAATAGGGTTCTACCCTTGTTAGCTCAGAATGCCGTGCAACCAATGGCAGCCGATCCAAAATTTCTAAACTGGCCTTGGTCGCTTGGGATGGAACCTGGACACCATGTTCCGGTAGGTAGCGAAGCAAACTCTGTGCCGTTGCCGGCCGTTCGCTGGGGGAAAGCCGTAGTAATTGATTCACCAAGGTGGCTAAGGCTTCGGGAAGGTCAGGTCGCAGTTGTGATAGCGGTGGTGGAGGAGAGACGGCCTGAATCTGACTCAAGGGTTTTAGGTAAGGGAGTCTGTCTGCCAATAATTCATAGAATAGTGCGCCAAAAGAAAAGAGATCGCTTAGTGGTAAATATTCTCCCCAAAAGGCCTCAGGCGGCAGGTAAGCGAGTGTTCCAACGGGCCCTTGTTGGGTACCGCCCTGAAATTCGCTAGTGGCCAGACCGAAATCGAGTAGTTTTATCTGACCATTGGAAGAACATAGCGCGTTGCTCGGTTTAAGATCACGGTGCAAAATTCTGCGCTGATGCAGGTAAGCCAACCCTTCGCTGAACTGAATGAATATGGAAATGGCCTGATCTTTTTCCAAAGGCTTGGGCAACTCACTCAGCGGAGTGCCTGCAACATATTCCATGGTGAAGCAGGGGCTTAAGGGGTCCATGGGAATATGCTCATTGGCCTGAACCACCTCGGAGGACTTTTCAAAATAATCGTAGATCTGCACCAGGTTGGGGTGTTTGAGACCGGAGAGAATTTTGACTTCCTCCCGGAAGACACTTCGTGCCTGGAGGGAGCCCGGTTGCAAAAGAGATTTTAAGGCTACCTCTTGGTTTCGTTCTCGATCTTTGGCCAGGTAGACGTCGCCCATGCCCCCTTGACCTAGGTGCCGCAAAATTTCAAAACGCTGCAATTTTTTTGCAGTCATGGGACAAGCTTAAAAGGATAATTCAATTATTGCCAACTTATTGAATCAATTCTGGAAAAAATTTGCAATGTAACCAATATTTTAGAAAAATTTCAAAAATTGCCACATTTACTCTCCTTTTTGTACAGACAGTTTTCAATATATGGCGATTTTTCGCAGGTTCTGCATCCTTCCCTCATGAATCAGCCCATAAAAAATTGGCAGGGAAGTTGACAGGTGTTTATGATTTATTTAAACAAACGTTTGATTAAATTATGAAGCCAAGAAGCTCACAACCCTCCACATCAGAAAAACTCCTCGAAGTGGGTGAAAAACTCTTTGCGGCCAAAGGTTTTCATGGCGTGAGCTTGCGCGAGGTAGCCAAACAGGCAAAAACTAATATCGCCAGTGTGCATTACCATTTTGGCGATAAGTACGGTTTTTATACGGCCATATTTGAGAGTTTTTTTAAGCGTATCCGTGAAACCATTGTGGCTGCCAAGATTGAAGAAATGGACCCCAAGGACCAGGTCTTGTTGCTCAACCAAATCATGCAAACGAGTATGGCTGAAAACCAAGACTTTAACCGCATGTTTGCCCGGGCCTTATTGAATGAGGGGGAACCCCGGCTCAGCACCATGATGAAAAAAGTTTTGGTAGAAAATTTAAAACCCTTAGTGGAAATATTGGGACAAATCACTCGCGGCCTTCAATGGAAGGGCGTATCCAAAAAAGTGCCCGAGGGTTCGGTGCAATTCATGATGATCGCCATGAATTGTTATTGGACCTTATTTTCTCCCGCGTATGCTCCCATTTTTCCAAATTTCGATAAACCAGAGGCGCTCCGAAACGAGGTTTTTGCATCGGTTACGGCTATGCTTGAAAACCTCACTGAAAATTCATGAAGTCCCTATTTTATCTTTTTATTCTATTGATCGCAGTTATATGCCCTGTGTTAAATCCAAGGGCCGCTGCGGAAGAATCCGTCATTATTAAAAGTTCGCGAGACATTCCCCCCTTGGTGAAAGATTATAATTACGATTTAAAATTATTAGCTGAAAGAATTCGAGAGGCCCAGGCCTCCTTGCTCAATTTACAGGGACAATACTTTTACCCTGAACTCAAAACAGAATTTAATTATTTAGACGACCGACAACAGCCCAATAACCCCTTTCAACCGGCAAGGGTTCGAGATTTTTTTTGGGAGGTAAAGGCTGAACAAAAACTACCCCAAGGCGTTACCACCCGTGCCGGAGTATCAAATTTGCGAAGCACCATTTTTCAATCGGACCCCCCAAATCCCCTATTACCTTATCCAGCTGATTTTAATCAGCCAGTTGTTTTTCTAAAGGTCTCTGTAGATGTGCTTCAGGATCTTTTGGGATATATCACCCGCAAAGAGATAAAAATATCTCTGCTCGATTATGATACCGCGGTCCTAACCAGTATTTTATTTCGACATAAAATGACCGTTTCTGCCATCAACCTTTTTCTACAAACCATCAATTTACAAGGTCAAGAGGCCTTACGACGGCAGATTATCAAGGAGTTTTCACGATTAAGAGGTGATCTGCAAAATCAGCTGAGCCGATCCATTGGAGAAAAGGGTGATCTCGACCGGGTGAATCGCCTGATTGCCACGGCCGAAACCGATATCATTCGACTTAAAAAAAATCGGGATGTGGTAGTGAAAAATTTAGAAAATATTTTAGGTATTTCGGGAAACTCACAAGTTCTGCCGCAAGAAGATTCTTTACAGTTGCTGAAAAGGACTCAAGAATGCGAAAAGGTTTTCTTGGCATCTCAGTTTTCTCCAGAGTTTAGTCGTGAATTTGACCTATTGAACCTAGAAAAGTCCAAGGGAGATCTCAATGCAAAGATCTTTCGTCGCAAGCGATTGCCCAATGTTTCTATAGAGGGTGGAGTTAGCACCACAGGAACCGACCCTAACGTCGGAAGTAGTTTTAATGAAGTGGTCAATTTTGATCGTCCCATTTATTCGGCGGGTGTAAAGTTTTCTTGGCCGCTTTCGCCATTGCGTATTCGTGCCGCGAACCAGGCGGCCATTGTCTCTGAGCAAACACCTTCCATCGACTATGACAAAATCCTTCATGAGCGAAAGCTACTTTGGGAGGAAACCCAGGGTAATATTCGTCATTTGCAAAAGGAATACCAAACGATCTTGAAAGCGATTCAGGCTGGTAAAGGTGAAGTGTCCGACCTGATAAGTCGTTTTGATCAGGGGAGGGTCAGTCTTTTTCAATTATCTGAGAGTCGCATTGAGTTGTTCCGATTACAGGTCGTTGCGGAATCTCTAAAATTTCAACGCACGCAAAATCTCCTCGAGACTCTACAATTGTTTGACCAATTCCAATGTCCCCTGCTTCCGATGTGGCACTCATGATTAAATTTCTCATTGAACGGCCCAAATTATCCATACTCCTGAGTATGGTCCTGATCGTCGCCGGAACCTTCGCCGGCATTCGCATGCGTAAAGAGGCGTTTCCCACCGTGAACTTTGCCCAGGCCACCATCACCACCTTTTATCCTGGAGCTACCCCTGAAGACGTCGAAGAACTAGTTACGCAAAAAATTGAGGATGAACTGCGGGAAATCGATGGATTGAAAGAAGTTCGGTCGGTATCGCAAAACAGCCGCTCCGAAGTGAAGATTAAAGTCGATCTAGACAACGTGGATGTGGCCGCGGTCATGGATGAAATACAGCGGGCCAACGAACAGGTGGAAGACCTGCCCGCTGAGATTGAAGACCGTCCCAAATTTCAGGAAATTAAGACCCAAAATCTTCCCATCCTGGAAGTGGCCTTAGAAGGGGAAGTCCCTGAGTTGGTCTTGCGCCAGTTGGCAGACAAGCTTGAGGATATTTTGTTGATTCAACCGGGTGTGGCTTCCATCGAAAAAATTGGTTACCGTGACCGGGAATTTCGCGTCTTTCTAAATCCAGAAAAAATGAAACAGCTTCACATTAGCTTTCGTGAGGCCGTTGCCGCAGTGCAGAATCGCAGTGTGGATTTGCCCGGTGGAGATTTTGAATCTCGTCCCTTGAAAAAAACCATACGCACCTCCGGTGAAGTTCAGGATGCCCATGAATTATTAGATACGGTGATACGCACCAATTATTCGGGTGGCGTTGTATTGCTTAGCGACGTGGGGGAAACGGAGAATAGTTTTGAAGATGCAGAGGTCCTGGCCAGTTCCCACACCAAACGCGCCATCATTTTGGTGGTGGCCAAAAAGGATCAAGCCGACATCATCGATACTTCACGCAATTTAAAAAAGGTCTTGAGAGATTTTGAGGCCAAACAAATTCCGAAGGGTGTGGAGATTAAAATTTCTGATGACGAATCATTACGAGTCAATCGACGATTAGGCATCGTGCTTTCCAATAGTCTGATCGGTTTTGGGCTGGTTCTATTGACTTTAATGATTTTTTTGCACTGGCGTACGGGTTTGGTGACCTCGCTTTCCATGCCCATTACCATATTCGCAACTCTTGCAATTATGCAGGCATTGGGGATCACCTTTAATTTAATCTCTATGTTGGCCATCATCATTGCGCTCGGCATGTTGGTGGATAATAGCATCGTGGTGGCTGAGAATATTCATCGTTTTCAAGAAGAGGGCATGCCTCTCGATCAGGCGGCCTATCAAGGAGTGAAGGAAATTGTTTGGCCGATTACGGCTACGGTGTTGACCACCATTGCCGCTTTTGCGCCCATGATGGTGACCAAGGGAATTATGGGAGAATTCATTTTCAGCATCCCGGTATTGGTTTCTGCGGCCCTGATCATCAGTCTTTTGGAATCCTTTTATATTTTGCCGGGCAGATTGATGGCCTTTGAAAAGGGCAAACTCAAAAAGCATGGGGATCATTGGTTTCAAGTTATTCAAGAGTCTTTTGTCAAAGTATTGCGTTGCTTGGTTCGATTGCGTTGGTTGACATTGGTAGTATTGATCGGTGCCTTGATGGGTGCTTTTCTTTGGGCTAAACATCGAATGGATTTTATCTTGTTCCCTCCTGAGGGGGTGGACCGTATCGTGATACGATATGAGGGCCCGCCGGGAATCCCCATTGAGGACCTATTTACCAAGGCAAAGGAATATGAAGCAGAGGTTTTAAAATTACCGGAAGAAGAATTGTTGGCGGTCAATAACCGTACCGGGTTGCAGCAGGTTGATATTTCGGATCCATTGTCCAGGAAGGGAGATAACGTAGGGATGCTTATTATTTATCTGACTGACGAAAATAAGCGGGAACGCACGGCTTCTCAGATCATTGATGCCATACGACCGAAGATGAAGCCGGAATTTCCTGTAATGAAGGTGTTGTTTGAAGAGGGTATCAATGGTCCACCGGTAGGCCGCGCGGTTACGGTGGCTGTTTTGGGCCAGGATTTAGAGGAACTAAAATCGATTTCCGGGGAAATTCAAGAATATCTAAAAACGATTCCCGGGGTTTTCGACATCAGTACCGATTTGGTTCCCGGCCCTGAAGAGTACCTGATCAAGCTTAAACCGCGAGCTTCCGCCGATTTTGGCCTGACTTATGGCGATGTCGCCTTCGCTATTCGTACCGCCCATGAGGGTACCATCGCCACGACCGCAACCCAATATGGTGACGAAATCGACATCAGAGTTTTATTCAATGAGAAGAGGCGGGGTAATGAGGCGATCCTGAAAAAAATGCTTATATCCGATAAGAATGGAAATTTGATTCCATTGGAAAAGGTGGCCGATATTTCTCTTGGTGCGGGTCCTGAAGAAAGGCGACACTTGGATTTTCAAAGATCCATTACCGTCACCGCCGATGTTAAAACCGAGGTAAATACATCGGTGAAGGTGAATGGCATATTACGAGATAAGTTTAAGGACCTTGGTGATAAGCACCCCGGTTATTTTCTCAAATTTGGTGGGGAAGAAGAGAGTACGCAGGAATCTATGGAGAGCCTGTTTGCGGCATTGATTATCGCGGTATTGTGTATTTTTGCCATTTTGGTGACTCTATTTAATTCCTTTTTTAAACCCTTCATCATCATGTTTACCATTCCCTTTGGTTTTATCGGTACGATCGTTGGATTTTCTATTCACCAAAAGCCTCTGGGTTTCATGGCCATGATCGGGGTGATTGGCTTGGCAGGTGTGGTGGTCAACGCATCGATTGTCATGGTGAGTTTCATCGATCAATTGCGCGAGAAGGGCGAACTGAGTTTGCACGAATGTCTGATTCAAGGAACCGGCCTGCGACTCAGACCGGTGTTGCTAACAACTATCACCACTGTCTCTGCCTTGCTACCTACTGCCTATGGCATTGGGGGGTGGGATCCTTTATTGGTGCCCCTGACCTTGGCCTTGGCTTGGGGATTGTTTTTTGGAACCTTGCAAACCCTAGTTTTAGTGCCTTGCTCCTATGCCGCCATCGAGGATATCTTTGGGCTCTGGCGCAAGGTGGTCGCCAGTGTTAAAAGGCCTGCAGCGACTTGAGTTTGGCGCAGGGCGGCGTTGAGAATAATTTTTTTGTACGTCTTGTCAGCAACCTCGGAAGTGCAACGCCGATAACAGGTCCAACCTATTAAAATTATTCAACTTTTCGGGGGCACCGGAAATTTATTTGCATGGTGTACTCCCCCATTTCCGCCGGGAATTCCCGCTCAAGTCAGGACTTTTCTGCAGATTCCTCATCCCTTGGGACCGAGTCAGAACTCCTCCAATTTGCTGGGGACAGCCTAAGCCTTGCGGCCCATATGGTCCGACAAGGTCAGGTCGAAGCAGCTTTGTCTCAGTACCAAAACATTATGGCAAATCTCTCTCCTGAGATTCCGGGAGCGCAGCCCTTGGTCCAGCGAGCGACGGATCAAGTCCATTGCCTAACAGGAAGTGGGGGCAGTACTTCTGCCAGGGCACAAATGCTGGCCGATCAATTTTTGGATCAATTATTCGACCCGGTTAATCTAGCTGCCTTTGGTGTCGCCGCAGGGGTGCGAACCGGTGTGAAAACCGGAGTGCAAGCCTGGCTGGGTCGTGGAGCCGGCGCGGTCTCCCATCAAGTTGCACTCGGTCGTAGAATTTTGCCTGGTGCGCTGGCCTTTGTGGCTGAGGTGCCCGCCTTCGTCGGCACCCGTCGAGCCCTTTCCCAGCCCACCTCCAATCCTTGGGGCCCTGAATTATTAGGGACCGCATTTTTCTTAGGCAGTCTACAGCTCGGCCAGATTTTATCTCGTCCCTTAATGGGATGGATGCCTCCGCAATCGAATCTAAGATGGGCCGTTCCCGCCTTGGCTCAATATTCCGGAATCTATGTGGGCCAATATTTAGAACAAACCAGTCTCGGCCACGCCGACCTGGGTTGGGATCATCGCGCCATCGATAGTTTTGCAATTTTTATGCAACTACAAGCCTTGGGTCGCTTGGCCGGAACCGTGACGTCAGGAATGATACCCGCGACCGCCTTGCGGCAGCAACGAGGTCCGTATTCGCGCTTGGATCCAGCACTAGAAACTGTCCCATCACGCCAAGAGGCTTTCCAACCTTCAGAATTATCCAATAATTTATCAGGCCCAAAAGAGCGACCGGTCTATTTACACTTTTTCAATGAAGGTCGACCTCGTGAGGGCGACATTGATGTTTACCGGGAGCGCATGCGAGATACGCACTACGGTGAGGGAGTGGCGCAAAATATTTCTTCCATAGAAAGTGGTGAACCGTTCTTCGCCCCCCGGTGGCTGGATGTGTTTACTTCCCAATCCGATCGAGGTTCCTATTCCCAAATACTTGATACCGATGTGCTGTCTTTAATCTATCGGGACCGACCCTTGGAAACCTCGCTGGGCAGTTGGCAGGGCGCACGGCTTCAAGCCTTTATTGGTGAGGTTATGCGGGATCCGGACTTGCAGAGGGGACGACAAGCCTTATTCACCCTCCATGGTGCCATGCAGGCTGGATTGAGTTCCGCCAAACTGGAACATCTTTCCGCCATGTTCCGTTATGATATTGTGGGCATGGGGCGAATGGATGGAAAGGCCTTTGGCGATTTTATCCACCAACATCGCTCCATGGTCGGAGCCTTGCACCGGGCTATGGGCACGGAGCGTGCTAATCGGGTGACCCAATTTATTTTTCGAGAGAGTAGCGCTGATGTGGGTAGGGCACGAAGTATGATGGAAATCTTCCTTGAAGAAACATTATCTTCTCGTTTGCCGGAAGGCCTTTTGGGCAAGGCCTTGGACGGAGTACAAAACCATTCCTTACATGATTCAGCCATGCGCCGAATCTTTTTGACATTGGCCACCAACGGTCTGTCGGCAAAACTGGCGGAAATAGCGCTACCTAGAACGGACAAGAATAGTTTTGCCCAGGTAGCCCAGTGGGCCCGTCAGGGGCTATCGGTCGAAGAAATCGCGAGTCGATTGGATGGTACGGAGCATATGGGCTTTATCCGCGATACCGCTGTGTCCCGAAAAATGGCCGAGGTCTTATTAGAGACTGGGCCCTATTTGACGGAGTTAAGCGGTCAGCGAAATCATCATTATTCCAGGTTGTATGTAGAAATTTCCCAAAGAATTCGATCGGGGCAGCCCATTACCTCAGATACCATAATGGAATTACTGGCCCTGGAGGAACATCCTCAAGTTCAGCATTTGATCCGCGACTGGTTGACCGGTGATTTTGATATCGTCCTATTGGAACCCAAGGTCTTTGATGCCCGCGTTTCCGAATGGGGACAAGTGGAGTCTTGCCCGCTGATGTTTTTTGATAATCAATTTGACCAACAGGGTCGTCGCTTGGTCATGAGGCAATTGCCGCGCTTTTCATCGGGCGATACAGCCCCTTCCGGAACTGAGGCCATCGACATCAGTTCCACCTCCGGCATGAACGCCGCTCGTTTGGCCGTATTGCAACGGCTGTATGGTACGATCCATGAATACCAACATTTTTTAGATTTAAATGCAGAATCGGGGCCACCTATGGCCACGCGCCACAATCGGGTGGTTACCGAAATGACAGCCTTTCTCGAAGAATTCCGCTGGCGTGCCAGAAACACCGACTTGGTGATGTTTGAATATGCCCGGCGGCAGGGGGTGAGTTTAGGAACCTATTTGCGGGACCGCGCCGAAAGAAATTATTTCTCCCAATACGATCATCAGGTGGCCAGGAAATATTTTCCTGATGGATAATTTTTACCCTATTCTTTGATTGTTTTATCTTTTTTAAAAATGACTTCTACCGTCGACGTCGGCGGTGGTGAAAAAATTTATAATTGATTGCTTCATCTTGGTGCTCGATTGATTGACGCTTGGTCGGATCATCTTAGGTTGGCGTCTTAGCTTGAGTCCCCCCAGGGCCCGGGCTCCATACGGGCCCCAGCCCTGGGGGCTTTTGTAGTGGGGGGTGCACTTTTTTTCTATTTTAGTGTTGACGGGGTTTGGGTGGTGGTTCGGTTGTTTTTGTTTATTCGAAATATTTAGTTGTTTAGTCGTTCTGGCTGGGTCGAGGTTTAGCGTACAACTTTTTTGGCCCTTCGCTTTTGAAAATCCAAAAATCTTTTCTTGTTGTTGATTTGGGTGCGTTTCACAGGGTGCGCAGACTGGGTGTATAGTGGTCTCTGGTTCTAATAAAAGAAAAGGAGGCCACCTTGAATCGCTTGAGTCAAATTTCTAATGATTTGTTAATTACCGATCTTAAAGACCTGGTCGCCCAAGAACGGGAGATGCTCCTAGAGATCTTGCGGTATTTAAAGGAAGTGGAGAATCGCCAGCTCTATCTCAAGATGAGTTATCCCAGTCTATTTACCTTTCTGACCGAGGCCCTATCTTACAGCGAAGGAGCCGCCCAACGAAGAATCCAGGCCATGCGCCTGATGAAGGCCTTACCGGAGGTAGAGCCCAAGATAGAATCCGGTGAAATCTCCTTAAGTGTGGCCTCCCAGATGCAAGGCTTTATCCAGCGGGAAGACAAGAAGCGTAAAATAGAAAAGGCTCCGTTATTAAGACCCACCGAGAAGCTGAAATTACTCAATCAACTCGAAGGCACCTCCAGTCGGGAATGTGAAAGGCAATTGGTAAAAATCTCTCCCGAAGCGGCCATGCCCCCTGAAAAGACCAAGCCTCTTTCAGAATCAAAGACCTTGATTCAATTTGTGGCCAATTCAGAATTATTGAACAAAATCCAAAGGCTTAAATCTCTTACTTCTTACAGCAACCCCGAGGGAAAATACGAAGTATTATTCAATAAATTAACGGAACTAGCCTTAGACAAGCTAGATCCGGAACGACGGGCCGAACGAAGAGAAAAAAGAAAAAAGCAAGCCGCTACCAAACAACATCCAAGCATCCACAACCCAAGTCCCGAAAATTTACCCCACGCCGACCATTTCAAAGCACAAAAGAAATCACCAATGATTAAAAAATCCCCCAGGGCCGGGGCCCCTTGTGGAGCCCGGGCCCTGGGGGGAAGCCTGATTAGGAAAGAGCCTGATCTACCACCCAGCCGAACGCAGCAACAGCAAGAACCAACGGCACCGCCGACGTCGGCGGTGGAAAGAATATCAATTAATTCCGCACCATTGATGAAAAAACAAATTAAACAATCTCTGGTGACACCAAAGATAGTAAAGCGTTCAAGTAAACTACTGCCGACGTCGGCGGTGCGAAGAACCCGACACATCCCCAACCAACTCAAAGACCATATCTACCAAAGAGACAACTATAGATGTCAATATCGAGACTTAAGGACACAAAAAACATGTGGGGCGACCCTTCAATTGGAAATCGATCATAAATATCCCTACAGTCTTGGTGGTGAGCATTCCGAAAAAAATCTTAGGCTATATTGCCGACGGCATAATCAATTCAGGGTTGAAGGAATTATGGTTGAAAAATAAACTTACATTTTAATAATGGTTAACGGTATCCATTTAACGGAACTTAACGGTGTCTGTTCCCTCAATGTCCAATTCTTACCGTATCTCGCCGCTTCTCTGCTCGGCCGTGTAGACTAATTCGGCGCCCGGTTGGGTCAAGACACTGCCTCGGTTGTTCCAAAAGGCATCGGTGATTTCGATGATGCGACGTTGGCCGCCGATGGTGACCTCATTATAAACATGGGCCTCAGCGCCTAGGTAGCCTCGCTGCATGCGAACGTCACGAACTCCCAGGTCTACCAGAAAGGCCTGAGTCAGTAGGGTGAGGTGACGGCAAAAGGGAATCCTTAAGTGTAAGACGTCTCCGACTCGTACCCGTTGTCCCGCATGTTCGGAGGCAAAGGCATCCAATTGGGCCATGGCCCGACGGGGTGACATGTCACCGCGAAATTGTCGGCGTAGTTCGTGATTGAAGAGGTTTAGGGTTTGCTCTAAATGGCGTTCATATTGCGGATGAGTGGGGTCGAGACGGGTGATGCCAAGACGGGTTTGCACCAATGCCATGGTGTCTCTCAAGAAACGATCGACCACAGGGTCATTGGCACGATCCCACAGGATGCGTTCGCGGTCGCCTCCGGCGACTCCCTCCACGAATCGTCCAGCACCTTCCAAATAGACGGTTCTTCGACCGGGAATTTCCAAGCCATCGGAGATTTGTCCTTCTAGAAAATGCTGTTGAAAGAAGCGCTGTTGTTGCAAGACCTCCGGATGAAGTCGGGCAAACGCGCCCATGTCGGCGGTGGACCGAGACTGCTGGGGTGGCGGGATATCCGGTGCCTGCCAGCGAAAACCTATGGCATTCGGGTGATCCGGCGGGCCGAAAGAAACCATATCGCCCGGTTGCATCTCGGTAAAACTTCCTGACCTTACAGGAATCCTTTCTTGGCCACGCATCACAAAAGTACCATTGGCGCTGGGAATCCAAGCTCCCGTGTCGGTCAAAGCCCCGTCGCGAACTTCATACACCCAACGGTTTCCGTCAAAATGGGCCCTTAAGGTCAGATGTCTTCCGGAAATGGCTCCCGAAGCAAAATGTTCACTGCCCGTATCGCCCGCCCGTCCCAAAACGACGGTGCCTTCAGTGCCCAAGGCGGACAAGGCCAATCGAGCTCCCGAACTCAATTGGGCATGGGGATAGGTGCCTTCAAAAATGGTGGGTGTGGGGAGAACCGTGGCAGCGGCGCCCTCTGCACCAGGTTGGGCCGCTTGGTGGATCAGTGCCTGGTCAAAGGTGCTGATACGCTGCCGACCCGGTTCTATTTCCGAGGTGCCTGTTTCAATGCGGGCCAAGACCACCCGGGTTCCGGCTTGCAACAGCCCTAACTCGTTGGCCGCCTCCCGGCTAAAGGTAAAACTCTGGTGATAGATACGGCTGGGATCAGCTAAGGTGATGATGAACTGTTCACCCGCTGCCTGAACCTGTGTGACCTCCATGGCCACCCCATCGGTTACCGGTTCTTCAGATCCCTGCGGTCGAATCTGCATGAGAAAGAGATTGCCTGCGGCGTTTTCTAAAATTTCATCACTAC
>JAJFLL010000078.1 GCA_021772695.1 Deltaproteobacteria bacterium | reverse complement strand
TGGCCAATACCACGCCCTATTTCGGCATTAAGCAGATATTGTCTATACTCTACATCCCTTTATTATTTAATCCCATAACGACCCTTTTGATATTACCATTAGATTTTGCGATTACTTTTATCCTTAGACAATTGCCGGGGTCCCGTTATCCATTCAATGATCTTAAAAATAAGAAAAAATACCGTTCCTTTTTTGCTCGCTATAAAGAGATTTACAATCAACTGCGTCGACCCGCAAAGATCGCTAAAGCTGGTTGAGGCATAAAAAATATATTTTAATTCGGCATGGGCCCTAGGCCAGGGCGTACTCTTTGATTTCAGAATATTCCTTCTGGGCCCAGCCCTGAGAATACCCTGAAAATTTATATTGATTAACTGGACCAATTGGGTGAGAAATCTGCATTGTCTATGTTGATTTCTATCATATTCCTATTCGGCATCCTCCTGATCCTGGGACTGGTGGTTCTCAGCTATAATGGTCTGGTTCGCCAAAAGAATCTTGTCAAAGAAGGCTGGAGCGGAATCGATGTACAGTTGAGGCGTCGTTATAATTTGGTACCCAACCTCGTCGAAACCGTCAAAGGCTATGCCACCCATGAACAAAAGACCTTAGAAGAGGTCGTCAAACTAAGAAACCAATGTGTCGATGCGAGCAAGGTAGAAGACCAGAAAATGGCCGAGAATGCCCTGACACAGGCCTTGCGTGGGATTTTCGCCCTGGCCGAAGCCTACCCTGATCTGAAGGCCAATCAAAATTTTGCCGACCTGCAAAAGAGCCTGTCTGAAATCGAAGAACAAATTCAATTGGCACGTCGTTATTATAACGGCACCGTTCGAAACTATAATACCCGAGTCGAATCTTTTCCAACCATGATGATTGCAAAGTTTTTTAATTTTGAATCCGCCGATTATTTTGAAATCGAATTGGCCACGCAACGAGAAGCCCCTGAAGTGCGTTTTTCCCAGGCTTAATATGAGGAGGCCGCTTTCATCCATCCTCTTTTTCCTCGCCCTCTTTTCCCTTTGGCTTCCCTCTAGCCGCGCCGACGAAAGAATCCTGAAATTCGATAGCACCATTGAGATTCAACAAGACGGGTCCATGATCGTGACCGAGGTGATTAAGGTTCGTGCTGAAGGTAGGGCTATCAAGCGAGGCATCTATCGGGATTTTCCCACAAGATATAAAGATACCACCGGTCACGACTACGTGGTGGATTTTAAGGTATTGGAAGTCCTAAAGGACGGTCGCAAGGAACCCTATCACCTCAAAAGTCAGACCAATGGCGAACGAGTCTATATAGGATCGTCTGAGGTCATGCTGCCACCGGGGATCTACACCTATACCCTGAGATATGGCACCAACCGCCAATTGGGATTTTTCCAGGATCACGACGAACTCTATTGGAACGTGACCGGCAACGGTTGGGACTTCATCATCGAGCAAGTCTCTGCCACGGTCGTTCTTCCACCAGGAGTACCCAAAGATCAGATCGGTTTCGAGGCCTATACCGGTGCCACCGGCTCCAAAGATAAGGCCTACCGGGCTGCAGTAGAAGCCGACGGCAGCGTGCGCTTTACCACCACGAAGCCCCTAATTTCCAGGCACGGTCTCACGATTGTGGTCCGTTGGCCCACGGGAATCATAGCCCCCCCGACCCCAACTGATAAGGCCCAATATTTTATTCGAGATAACTTCATCATCATCGGAGGCCTCGCCGGCGTAGTCATGGTGTTTATTTATTATTTTTTGATTTGGTTAGTCGTTGGCAAGGATCCGAATGCGGGCGTCATTATTCCAAGATACGAACCTCCGGCTAATTTTTCACCGGCAGCCATCCGCTATATTCGTAAAATGGGCTTCGATAACAAAACCTTCGGCACGGCCCTGATCGAATTGGCGGTGCGAGGCTTTTTAAGCATTTCTCAGAAGCGCCGCACCTACACCCTGTTCAAAAAATCCGGCGGGGGACCGCTCTTTCGCGAAGAAAATAAACTTTATGGTAAGCTACCCGGCTCTCTGGAATTAAAGCAGAAAAATCATGCCACGATTCGCGGTGCCATGAAGGCATTGAAAAATTCCTTATCGGCAAATTTTGAGAAGATCTACTTTTTGAAAAACTTTAAATTTATGATTCCAGGATTCTTGATCACCTTGGCCATATTATTACTGGTACTGATAGGGCTTAGGGGGCAGCAAAGGGAAATTACCATTGTATTATTATTTGGCTTAACCTTCCTCAGTTTTTTTCTGTTTACTAGGGCCCGCGCGACCGCAACACAATGGAAGGCACTCATTTCTGGCCTGGGAAACCCCTTGATCAGTTTATTCAGCGCCATCGCCAGCTCCGTAGTCTTTTTATTTATTTCGATCGCAGAGACCGCCGGCCTAGTATTCCTGGGCTGGAATACCTCGGCAGGGTTGGTACTCATCCTCGTACTTCTCGCCCTGACCAATTATTTATTTTACGGCTGGCTCAAGGCGCCGACCCATGCGGGGCGTAAGATCCTCGATGAAATTGAAGGTTTCCGCATGTATTTGACCATGACCGAAAAAGAACGATTAAACCTACTGAACCCACCCGACAAAACTCCTGAACTCTTTGAAAAATATCTTCCCTACGCCTTGGCTCTCGATGTGGAACAACTATGGTCGGAACAATT